>JAYSLR010000230.1:0-3399 GCA_043725365.1 Rhizobacter sp.
GCCGGCGAGCGCGAACACGAGCAGGCCGATCGGGTGCAGCAGCTTCAGCGTCTGCCGCCAGCGCCCCTGCGCCAGCAGCCACGGGCCGATCACCAGCGCCGGCAGCACCACGCCGATCAGGCCCTTCGCGAGCATCGCCAGCGCGCACAGCGCCCAGCCGGCGGCGAGCCAGCGCAGCTCGACGCGCGGCGGCGCATCGAGCGCGCGCGCCAGCGCCAGCACGGCCGCGGTGATCAGGCCGCCGACCAGCATGTCGTGGTTCGCGTACTGGCCGCCGATGAAGAAGAACGGCGTCGTCGCGAGCACGGCCAGCGCGATCGTGGCAACGCGCGGACCGTGCCAGCGCCGCATCGCCAGGAACAGCGACGCACCCATCAGCCAGGCGCCGAGCGCCGAGCCGACGCGGGCGGCGAAGACATTGCTGCCGACGAGCTGGAACGCGGCGATGTCGAGCCAGTAGAACAGCGGCGGCTTGTGGAAGAACGGCAGGCCGTTCAGCGTCGGCACCAGCAGATCGCCGTGCCACATCGCGCGTGCCACTTCGGCGTAGCGGCCCTCGTCGGGCAGCAGCAGCGGGCGCAGCCCCAGCGTGGCGAGCAGCCACAGGGCGAGCAGCGTCAGCAGCAGCGGCGCCGAGGGCTGGCGCGCAGCGCGGTGGTCGTTCGGAAGGTCGGGCATCGGCGGTGGCGGCGGTCGGCAGCGCATTAGACCATCGGGCCGGGGCAAGACCGGGGCGTCCGGCGCGTGCACGGCGACGCGCTTAGCATCGTGCGATGGACGCCCCCGATCCCGCGCCGATGCCGCTGTTCCCGCTGCGCACCGTGCTGTTTCCGGACGGCCTGCTGCCGCTGCAGATCTTCGAGGTTCGTTACCTCGACATGATTGCCCGCCGGCACGAGGCCGGCGCGCCGTTCGGCGTGGTCTGCCTGACCGAGGGCGACGAGGTGCGTCGGCCTGTGGCCGCAGCGGGGGGCGACGGTTTCGCGCACGAGGCCTTCCATCCGGTGGGCACGCTCGCGCGCATCGACGAACTGCAGCGCCCGGGCCCCGGCCTGCTGCATGTGCACTGCACCGGCACGCAACGCTTCCGCGCACTGCGCAGCGTGCAGCAGCGGTTCGGGCTGTGGGTCGCCGACGTCGAGCGCATCGCCGCCGACGCTGCCGTGCCGGTGCCCGAGGACCTCGGGTTTGCACGCGAGGCGCTGCAGGCGCTGCTGCGCCAGCTCGAGCAAGGCCGCGAGCCGGGCCCGCTGCGCCCGCCCTACCGCTGGGACGATTGCGGCTGGCTCGCGAACCGCTGGTGCGAACTGCTGCCGCTCGACACGACGCTGAAGCAGCGCCTGATGTCGGTCGACAGCCCGGTGCTGCGCCTCGAGCTGGTCGCCGACACGCTGCGCCAGATGGGCCTCGCCCGCCCCGGCGACTGACGCGGCGCGGCCCGGGCCTCTCTCTCAGCCTCTCAGTCGACCTTCGCGCCCGAGGTCTTGACGACCTGCGCCCACTTCCTCGTCTCGGCGGCGATGAACTTCACGAACTCGGCCGACGGCTGGCCGCCCGGGATCGCCCCCTGCGACAGCAGCCGCTCCTTGAGTACCGGCGACTGGAACGACTTCGCGGTTTCCTGCTGGATGCGGTTGACGATCTCCATCGGCGTGCCCGCCGGGGCGAACAGCCCGAACCACGAACTCGCGTCGAAGCCCTTCAGCACGCCGCCGGTCTCGGCGATCGTCGGCAGCTCGGGCAGGGCCGCGCTGCGCTGCAGGCTCGTCACCGCCAGCGCCTTCAGGCGGCCCGACTTGATGTGCGGCAGCGCCGACGGCAGGTTGTCGAACATCAGGTCCATCGTGCCGGCGATCAGGTCGAGCAGCGCCGGGCCCGAACCGCGGTACGGGAAGTGCACCATGTACGTCCCGGTCTCGCTCTTGAACAGTTCGCCGGTGAGGTGGATCGAGGTGCCGTTGCCGCTCGAGGCCATGTTCAGCTTGCCGGGGTTGGCCTTCGCATGGCGCACCAGGTCGGCGACGTTGCGGATGCCACTGGCGTCGGCCTTGGCCGGGTTCATCACCAGCACGTTGGGCACGCCGGCGACCAGCACGATCGGCGCGAAGTCCCGGACCGGGTCGAACGACATCTTCGGATACAGCGACGCGTTGATCGCGTGCGTGCCGACCGTACCCATCAGCAGGTTGTAGCCGTCGGGCGGCGACTTGGCGACCGCGTCGGCACCGAGGTTGCCGCCCGCGCCGGGCTTGTTGTCGATGATGAAGGTCTGCCCGAAGGCCTTGCCGAGCTCGGGCGCGAGCGCGCGCGCCAGGATGTCGGTCGTGCCGGCCGGCGCGAACGGCACGACGATGCGCACCGGCCTGGTCGGCCAGGCCGACTGGGCGCGCGCGGCGGGCACGAGCAGGGCAGATCCGCTGGCAAGCAGCAGGCGGCGGCGGTCGATCAGATGCATGGGAGGGCCCTCTCGAGACTGCGGTGCGCGAGAGTGTCGCGCGCCGCGTGCGCGCAGGTCAGAGGGCTTGCCCGCAGCGGGGCCGGCAATCGTCGGGCAAAAAGAAGGGAGGCGGGACAGTCACGTTGCCGGGGCTCGCTCTCGACTCCGCCCCAGCCTGCCCGCCTCCCTGAGGACGCCAGGATCGTCCGCAAAAAAGGGGAAGGTTCAGCGCAGGGTCAGCACCGGCCGCAGCAGCAGCGACAACTGGGCCGGCGCGCGGCCGCCCTGCAGCACCCGGGACGACGGACGCGGAACGGCCGGCGGCGGCGTGGCCTTGCGCTGCGGCAGCACGCGGCGGGCGGCGGGGGTCGGGGCGGGGGTCGTGTTCATCACGACCCCGTGGCGCCGGCGCGCGACGCGAAGCCCGCATGCGGCCCGGTGACCGGCATCAGCTCGCCGGTCGCCCGGCCGAGCCAGTCGGACAAATCCGGCCCGCTGGGCAGGCGCGGTGCGGCGGGTTGGGTCAGCCGCAGCACCGACGAGGCGCCGCCGCGGCAGTGCGGGGTGGCGGGCCGCAACCGGCGCGGCGCGAGCGACTTGGCAGAGCGAGTGAGCGGCATGGCAACGACGTCCTTGGGGTGCTCGGCCCGGCGCCGCCGGAGCGGCGACGCGGGTGCTGTGGGCTCACCGGCGCAACGTCCGTGCCATGCGCGCGCCGGCCGTCTCCCGACCATGCCGGGGCGATTCCGGACGCGGAATCGAACATCCCCGTACAAAACCTGACGCAGTCGTAAGAGGCGCGTTACAGCCTCGACCGGATTGGTCGACGCCGCCCGCCGTGCGGCGCGCTCCCCGACCGGCTACGCGGCCGCCCGGTACCCGCGCGGGATCGCCCCGAGCAGCCGCCGCGTGTAGTCCTGCTGCGGCGCGTCCAGGATCTGCGCGACGCTGGCCTGCTCGAC
>JAYSLR010000231.1:0-5095 GCA_043725365.1 Rhizobacter sp.
GGTTTCGCGACCCACCCCGACCGATCGCCATGAACCCGCCCGATTCGATCCGCCAGGCCGCGCCCACCACACCCACCGCAGTCGGCGAGCCGGCCGCACGGCGCGCCGCGGCGCGCCGCGTCTACCGCCACCGCCTGCCGGTGCGGGTGATGCACTGGATCAACGTCGTCTGCCTGACGATCCTGCTGATGAGCGGGCTGACGATCTTCAACGCGCACCCGGCGCTGTACTGGGGGCGCGACTCGAGCTTCGCCGACCCCTGGGTCTCGATCGGCGCGGTGCGCGCGGCCGACGGCGGCATCCGGGGCGTGACGACGATCGCCGGCCACCGCTTCGCGACCGACGGTGTGCTCGGCGTGTCCACCGTCGGCGCCGAGACGACGAAGACCGCGCGCGCGTTCCCGTCGTGGGCGACGATTCCCGGGCCGCAATGGCTCTCGATGGGCCGGCACTGGCACTTCTTCTTCGCGTGGACGTTCGTCGTGAACGGCATCAGCTACCTGCTCTATGCCCTGTTCAGCGGCCACCTGAAGCGCGACCTGCTGCCCACCCGCGACGAGCTGCGCCGCATCGGCGGCTCGATCGCCGATCACCTGCGCTTTCGCCACCCGACCGGCGCGGCCGCGGCGCGCTACAACGTGCTGCAGAACCTGGCCTACCTGAGCGTGATCTTCGGGCTGCTGCCGCTGGTGATCGTCGCCGGCATGGCGATGTCGCCGCGCCTGGACGCGGTGTTCCCGGGCTGGGTCGAACTGCTCGGTGGCCGGCAGTCGGCGCGCACGCTGCACTTCCTGGCCGCGAGCGGGTTGCTGCTGTTCGTGCTGGTGCACGTGTTCGAGGTGCTGGTGAACGGCGCGTGGAACCAGATCCGGGCTATGGTCACCGGCTGGTATGCGCTGCCGCCCGACGCCGCCAGCGTCTCGGCGTCGACCGTCAAGGAGATGAAGTGATGATCCGCAAACCGATCGCCAGCGGCCGCCAGGTCGCGCCCAGCCGGCGCAGCGCGCTGCGCGGCGCGCTCGCATCGGTCGGCGGCCTGGCACTGGCCGGCTGCGACCGGCTGTCGAACAACGCCGCGTTCGTCGACGTGCTGAAAAGCGCGCAGCACCTCAGCCACGGCGCGCAGCGCCTGGTCGCGCCGCGCCGGGCGATGGCGCAGGAGTTCACGCAGGCCGATGTCGCCGCGCACTTCAAGGCCAACGGCACGCTGGTGCCGGCCGATGCCGACTACCAGGCGCTGATGCACGGCGGCTTCAAGGACTGGACGCTGCAGGTCGACGGCCTGGTCGAGAAGCCCGCGGCGTTCACGCTCGCGCAGCTGCGCGCGATGCCCTCGCGCACCCAGATCACGCGCCACGACTGCGTCGAGGGCTGGAGCACGATCGGCAAGTGGAAGGGTGTGCCGCTCGCCCACGTGCTCGGGCTGGTCCGGCCGCTGCCGAACGCGAAGTACGTGGTGTTCCGCTGCGCCGATTCGATGGATTCGCCGAGCGCGGGCCACGACTCCAGGTACTACGAGAGCGTCGACATGGACGACGCTTACCACGTGCAGACCGTGCTCGCCTACGAGCTGAACGACCAGCCGCTGCCGGTCAACAACGGCGCGCCGCTGCGCGCGCGCATCGAGCGCCAGCTCGGCTACAAGCACGCGAAGTACCTGATGCGGCTCGAGCTCGTCGAGCGCTTCGACGACATCCGCGGCGGCTCGGGCGGCTACTGGGAAGACAACGGCTACGAGTGGTATGCCGGCATCTGAAGCAGGCACGGGCCGCCGCGGCTGAGGCGGCTGGGCTGGCCCGCTCCCGCCGGTGGCCTCGACCGTTGGGCGTCACAGGAGTGCTTGCACAACATACGGCATTGCCGTATCCTCTGGCGTGTGCGAACCGTTGCCGAAACGTCGATCTTTCAGCGCTATGCGGCCGAGGTCTGGAGCGAGGCGGAACGGAGCCAGTTCATCAGCTTCATCGCAGCGAATCCCGAGGCTGGCAATCTGATTCGCGGAAGCGGTGGCTGTCGGAAGGTCCGCTGGTCTGTCGCCGGTCAGGGGAAGAGCGGCGGCGCGCGAGTGATCTATTTCAACGCGGCCGACGCGACGATCTGGTTGCTCATCGTCTACAAGAAGGCGAAGTTCGACAGCCTTCCCGCGTCGTTTCTGCTCGAACTGAAACAAGGAGTCGAAGATGCCCTCTGAACTTCAGAAGTTCCAAGCCGACCTGCTTGAGTCGGTCAAGCAGATGCGTCGCGGCCAGGCCGCACGCGTCACCAAGGTCAAGTTGCCCGAGGCTGCCGAGGCGCGCGCGCGCGTGGGCCTGTCGCAGCAGGATTTCGCGATCCTGCTGGGTGTTTCTGCACGCACGCTGCAAGATTGGGAGCAAGGTCGTCGCGAGCCCACCGGGGCCGCGAGAACGCTGCTTCGTGTTGCGGTGGCTCATCCGGAGATCCTCCGCGCACTGCACGCGTGACGCCCATCCCATCAATCGAGCGATCAGTCACTCGGTTGCCGGTCGCTGCTACGCGGCCAGTTCGGGACGAGGAAGCCCCTTCGATTCATTAGGCGTCACAAAGACCGCGCATGCCCCACTACAAGCTCTTCGCTCCACTTGTCAACGCCCGAGACAACTTCAGGTCTCTGGCGCTGCCTGCCCCATTCACAGTCGAACGGTGGACACGTGCTCGAATCATCCGGATGTGGCGGGAGTTTGCTGACCTTCCACGTCATGAAATTGAGATACAGGCCGAGAGTTCGCAGTGTCTTCCAGGCGGCGCCAAGTACGGACATGTAGTCGTCGCAGAGGTACAAGCACCCACAGCCTCAGCTGAAGCGACGTGGCGCGAAGCACATGAGCAGTTTGATCGCTGCAACGAAGTCCTGAAGACGCAATTTCGACTTGTCAGTCTCTACTTGAGTGCCGATGTAGAACCAATCGTCTACTTCTGGTACTCGGAGGAATCTGGCAAGCCACAAATGGAATCCGGCCTGGGCATCGGCGAGCCAAAATGTTCAAGGCCGGGTTTCATCACGCGCTACAACCTTGAGTCAGTCAATGACTTCCTCGCGACGACCACGCTTCCGCTTCAGCCCGACTACATCCAGTTGGCGTTTGAGCACTGGGAGGAGTCCTTGCGTGCATCGAGAGAAGCCTTCCAGTTGCTCTCCCTCGTCACCGCGCTTGAGGCGCTCTTCAATGTAGGTGCGCAAGACATTCGATATCGGATTGCGCGCTCAGTCGCAGTCCTCCTAGGCAGAGATGATGCTCACTCCGATGAGATCTTTGAATCTGTCAGCAAGGCCTATGAAGTGCGCTCGAAGCTGGTGCATACAGGCAAGGCAAAAGGGCTGGACAAGATTTGGACTCACGGACTCAGGAACGAGGTTAGAGACGCGATCCTTGCATGTCAGCGGCTCAGGCTTCCGAAAGAAGAACTCGCGCGTCAGCTCACTAGGCTGGGTTTTGGGGCCGGCGCCGAGGTCACGCGTACCCTCTCGCTCTATAGACAAGGCCCTTGACGCATTCCTGGCCGGAACCCCTTTCCAAGGTTCTGCACGCCCTTCAGGCATCACCGAGGTCCGGGCCACCCGAAGCGGTCTTCACCGCCGCCGCGACCCCCCGCCCAGAATCCCGCCCAGCACCCCGCGGATGATCTCGCGCCCGACGCTCGACCCGATCGTGCGCACCGCCGAACGCGCCGCCGCCTCGGCCAGCCCCTCGTGCTTGCCGCCGCGCGGGCCGATGCTGCCGAACAGCACGTCCTTCAGCCCGCCGAGCAGGCCGCCGTCGGTGTTCGACGTGGCCGACGGGCCGCCGGGCAGGCCCGCGGTGCCGGTCGGCGGGATCGTCGTCGCCGGTGTGGCGCCGGGCGCCGCGCCGGCGCTGGCCTGCGCGCGGCCCTTCAGCTTCTCGTAGGCCGAGTCGCGGTCGACGGTCTTCTCGTAGACGCCCGCGACCAGCGAACCGGCGATCAGCGCCTGGCGCTGCTCGGGCGTGATCGGCCCGATCTGGCTGCCGGGCGGGATCACGAACACGCGCTGCGTGATGCTGGGCCGCCCCTTCGCGTCGAGCAGGCTGACCAGCGCCTCGCCGACCGCGAGCTCGGTGATCGCGGTCTCGATGTCCAGCCCCGGGTTCGCGCGCATCGTGCTGGCCGCCGCCTTGACCGCCTTCTGGTCGCGCGGCGTGAACGCGCGCAGCGCATGCTGCACGCGGTTGCCGAGCTGCGCGAGCACGGTGTCGGGGATGTCGAGCGGGTTCTGCGTCACGAAGTAGACGCCGACGCCCTTGCTGCGCACCAGCCGCACGACCAGCTCGATGCGCTCGATCAGCGCCTTCGGCGCGTCGTTGAAAAGCAGGTGGGCTTCGTCGAAGAAGAACACCAGCTTCGGTTGATCGAGATCGCCGACTTCGGGCAACTGCTCGAACAGTTCGCTGAGCATCCACAGCAGGAAGGTCGCGTACAGCCGCGGGTTGTTCATCAGCTGGTCGGCGGCGAGGATGTTGACGACGCCCCGCGGCGTCGACGGACCGCACCTAGGCGCCGCGGCGCCCCCTTGGGGAGCCGGCGCCGAAGGCGACGTGGGGGCTCTATCCCCGTCCACGGTCTGCATGAAATCGGCGATGTTGAGCATCGGCTCGCCGAAGAAGCGGTCGCCGCCCTGGCTGTCGATCTGCAGGATGCCGCGCTGGATCGCGCCGATGCTGGCGGCGCTGACGTTGCCGTAGCCGGTCGTGAAGTGGCTCGCGTTGTCGCCGACGTACTGCAGCATCGCGCGCAGGTCCTTCAGGTCGAGCAGCAGCAAGCCATTGTCGTCGGCGACCTTGAAGACAAGCTGCAGCACGCCCTGCTGGATCTCGTTCAGCGCCAGCATGCGGGCGAGCAGCAGCGGGCCCATGTCGCTGACGGTGGCGCGCACCGGGTGGCCGTCCGCTTTCTTGTCGTTCGCGTAGACGTCCCACAGCGTCGCCGGGCAGGCGAGCGACGGCGACGGCTCGATGCCGCGCTCCTTCAGCACCGCGGCGAGCTTGGCACCCACCGTGCCGGCCTGCGTGATGCCGGTCAGGTCGCCCTTCACGTCGGCCATGAACACCGGCACGCCAAG
>JAYSLR010000232.1:0-2218 GCA_043725365.1 Rhizobacter sp.
ACCGCGGAAGTCGTCGATGCTCCTGAAACCCTTGCTGTCCATGTACTCCGACAGGCCGCTGCACAGGTCCTGCACGATTTTGAAGCCGTAGGTCATCGCTGCGGTGCAGACCTGCACGTTGCCGCAGCCCAGCGCGATGAACTCGGCCGCGTCGCGCCAGGTCGTGACGCCGCCGATCCCCGAGATCGGCAGACGGGCCATCGCCGGCGTGCGCGCGATCTCGGCCACCATGGCCTGGGCAATCGGCTTGACGGCCAGGCCGCAGTAGCCGCCGTGCGAGCCGGTGCCGCCGGTGTTCGGATAGATCAGCAGCGCGTCGAGATCGACGCCCATCACCGAGTTGATGGTGTTGATCAACGACACGGCATCGGCGCCGCCGCGCTGCGCCGCCAGCGCCGGCGGTTTGATGTCGGCCACGTTCGGCGTGAGCTTCACGATCACCGGCAAGCGTGTGTACTGCTTGCACCAGCGCGTCACCATCTCGATGTACTCGGGCACCTGGCCCACCGCCGAGCCCATGCCGCGCTCGCTCATGCCGTGCGGGCAGCCGAAGTTCAACTCGATGGCGTCGCAGCCGGTGTCTTCGACCTGCGGCAGGATCGCCTTCCAGGCCTGCTCTTCGCACGGCACCATGATCGAGACGATCATTGCGCGATCGGGCCAATCGCGCTTGACGCGCGTGATCTCCTCGAGGTTCGTATCGAGCGGCCGATCCGTGATCAGCTCGATGTTGTTGAAGCCGATCAGCCGGCGGTCTTGCGAGTACAGCGCCGCGTAGCGCGGGCCATTCACGTTGACGATCGGCGGGCCGGCTTCGCCGAGCGTCTTCCAGACCACTCCGCCCCAGCCGGCTTCGAACGCGCGCACGACGTTGTATTCCTTGTCGGTCGGCGGCGCGGAGGCGAGCCAGAACGGATTCGGACTCTTGATGCCCGCGAAGGTGGTGCTCAGGTCGGCCATGATGATGTCCCGGTGATTCAGGCGGCGGCGCGGCGAACGCGTGCTATCGGTCGGCGGCGCGGCGAACGCGCTGGAAGACCGCGCCGTCGCGCACGATGCCGAGCGCGCGATCGATCGAATGCGCGGCGATCTTGCCGTGCTCGACCGCCTCGACCGTCAGGTCCTGCCCGCCATGGGTGCAGTCGCCGCCGGCCCAGACGTTGGCCAGCGAGGTGCGGCCTTCTTCGTTCACTTTGATGCGCCCGCCGCGCAGCTCGAGCGTCGCCAGGGCCGGGTCCGCCAGGACCAGCGTCTGGCCGATGGCCTTCAGCACGGTGTCGGCCTCGATGCTCCAGTGCGTGCCCGTGGTCTCCAGCTTGCCGCTGGTCTCGTGCACGCTGGCGAAGGTGGCACCTTCGACGTGGCCCGAGCGGGTGTCGAGTGCCTTCAACACGCTCCAGGTGCGGATCGTCACGCCGTTCAGTTGCGCCCACTCCTGTTCATGCTTCGAGGCCGGCATGCGCCGCTGGTCGCGCCGGTAGACGATGGTCACCTCTTCGGCGCCGAGCTTCTTCGATTGCACGGCAGCGTCCACGGCCGTCATGCCGCCACCGATGACCACCACCCGGCGGCCGACCGGCAGCAATGCATAGTCGCTCACCTGGCGCAGCCCGGCGATGAACTCGACGGCGTTTCCCACGCCCGAGACGGTCTCGTCGGCGAGGCCGAGTGCGTGGACGCCGCCGAGGCCGAGGCCCAGGAACACCGCGTCGAATTGCAGGCTCGCGTCGGCCAGGGTGATCTGTTCGCCCAGCGACTGCCCGTAGCGCATCTCGATGCCGCCGATCGAAAGCAGCCAGTCGATCTCCTTCTGCGCAAAGCCGTCTGTGGTCTTGTAGGTCGCGAGACCATACTCGTTCAGGCCGCCGGGTTTCGGTTTGGCCTCGAACACCGTGATCTCATGGCCGAGCATCGCGGCGCGGTGCGCGCAGGCGAGGCCCGCGGGCCCCGCGCCGACGACGGCGATGCGCTTGCCGGTAGGCGCGGCGCGCGTGAACATCGGCGCACCCGGCGCCTCGAAGTAGTGGTCGGTCGCGTGCCGTTGCAGCAGGCCGATCTCGACCGGCTTGTCTTCGTTGGTGTTGCGCACACAGGCTTGTTCGCACAGCACCTCGACCGGGCAGACCCGCGCGCACATGCCGCCGAACACGTTGGCCTCGAGGATCGCCCTGGCCGCGCCGCGCAGGTTGTCTTCGCTGATGCGGTGGATGAACGACGG
>JAYSLR010000233.1:0-2925 GCA_043725365.1 Rhizobacter sp.
GTTTCGTCGAGACACCGACGGCGAACGGGTACTCCATGTCGGAGGCCTGCATGCGGAAGATGTCTTTCACGTCACCGCTCTTCACGTTCACCTGGCGAAAGCCGAACACGTCGGCGACCCACAATGAATCGCCGTCGAGCTTCAGCCCGGCCGGCACCGCGAGCTTGCCGCTGGTGAGCGTGCGCAGCTCGCCGGTGGCGGGGTTGAAGGCTTCGATCGAGTTGTCGGCCATGTTCGACACGTAGACCGTGCCATCGGGTGCGATGGCGAGGTTGTCCAGCGCCGGCTTGAGTTGTTTGACAACGGTCTTGCGGCCGCTCGCGAGTTCTACTTTGCAGAGCTCGCCGGTGCGCGTGTCCACGACCCACAGGTTGCCCTTGCCGTCGAGGTTGGCGGCGGCCGGGATCTTGAACTCGCTGTTGATCACGGTGATCGCGCCATTGGCCGGGTTGATCTTCACGACCTGGCCCTTGAACCACAGCGGGCCATAGAGCATGCCGTCGGGGCCGACCTCGAAGCCGTTGAAGCCGCCCATGTCCTTGACGATCAGGCGCGGCGGCTTCACGCCCGCCACGTCGAGCTCCCAGAGTGCGTCGCCGAGGAAGACTTGCGAGGCGTAGAGCTTGCCGTTCTTGCGGTCGAAGTCGAGCGAGTTCAGGCCGGGCAGGTCTTTGGCCAGCACCTTCATCGGCGCCGTGTCGTTCTCTCGGTAACGCACCATGCCCATCAGGTAATTGGTCCACGCGAGTTCGCCGTTCGGGCCGACCGCGATGTCGTCGGCCTGGCCTTCGGGTGCGGGGATCAGCACCTTCGCCGCGCCGGTCTGGCGATCGACTTCCCACATCGAGTAGCCGAGCACGGTGCCGGCCAGCAAGCGGCCTTTGGCATCGATCGCCAGGCCATGCACGCCGCTGAACGACGAAGGCGCGACCAGCGCCTCGGGTGCACCCCAGGCGGCCGGGCGGGCAGGTACGGAAGAAGCGCAGGCTGTGACGGCGAGAACGATCGCAGCAGACGCTGCGAGCGCGCAGGCACGCGAGAAATATCGGTTCATGACTGTCTCCATGTTCTTGTGGGAGAAACAGTCTATGCCCGCCTTTCGGGCCGCCCGAGTCACGTGAGCGACAGGCCGGAGTCAGTCGGCGCGGGCGTAGCGTTTGGCGCGCAGGTTTTTCTTGATCTCCTGCAGCATCGGCCGCAGCTCGCCCGGCAGGCGCAACGCCACGGCCGTCGAAAGAATGTCCATCACCATCAGGTGCAGCAGGCGCGACACCATCGGGCTGTAGCGGTCGTAGTCTTCCGGGTGGTCGACCGCCAGCAGCACCTGGTTCGTGCCCTGGCCGAGGTGTGCCAGCGGCGAGCCGCTGGCGGTGATGATGATCAGCGTGGCGCCGCGCTTGCGCGCGATCTCGGCCACGTCGAGCAGGTCGCGCGTGTGGCCGGAATTGCTGATGATCACGGCGCAGTCGCCGGGCTTGAGCATGGTGGCGCTCATCACCTGCACGTGGCCATCGCTGACCGCCGCGCTGTTCACGCCGAGGCGGAAGAACTTGTGCTGCGCGTCCTGCGCGACGATGCCCGAGTTGCCGACACCGTAGAACTCGATGCGCCGGCCGTTGCGGCCGGCCTCGGCGAGCGCCGCGATCGCGCGCTCGAACGCACCGTTGGCGGCGGCGTTGCGGTACTTGAGCAGCGCGCTGACCGCGTTGTCGATCACCTTGACGACGATGTCGGCGCTCTTGTCGTCCTCGTCGACCGAGCGGTGCACGAACGGCACGCCCTCGTTGACGCTGCCGGCGAGCTTGCGCTTGAAATCGGTCAGGCCGTCGTAGCCGACGCTGCGGCAGAAGCGCACCACGGTCGGCTTGCTGACGTGCGAACGCTCGGCGAGCTCGACCACCGGCAGCGTGGCGAACGCGCGCGGATCGGCCAGCACCAGCTTCGCCACGCGCTGCTCGGCCGGCGGCAGCGCGGGGATGGCGGCGCGGATTCGGTCGAGCATGCGGCGACCTATTGCTCTTCGGCCCAGGCGCAGCCGTCGCGCGCGACCAGCGCGCTCGCTGCCGCGGGGCCCCAGGTCCCGGCCGCGTACGGCCGTGGGCCGGACCCGTCGCGCGCCCAGGCCTTCAGCACCGGCTCGACCCAGCGCCAGGCCTGCTCCTGCTCGTCGCTGCGCACGAACAGGTTCAGCCGCCCGGCGATCGCCTCGAGCAGCAGCCGCTCGTAGGCGCCGACGCGGTTCTCGGCGAAGGCCTTGTCGAAATCGAGGTCGAGCGAGACCGGCGTCAGCAGCTCGTGCTGGCCGGTGCCCTTGGCCGCCAGCAGGTGCAGCTCCAGCCCGTCCTCGGGTTGCAGGTTGATGACCAGCTTGTTCGGCTGGTTCACGCCGGGGAAGATGAAGTGCGGCGTCGGCCGGAAGTTGACGACGATCTGCGCGTCGCGCGTCGCCAGACGCTTGCCGGTGCGCAGGTAGAAGGGCACGCCGGCCCAGCGCCAGTTCTGCACCTCGGTGCGCAGCGCGACGAAGGTCTCGGTCGCGCTGCCGGCCGGCACCTTGGCCTCCTCGAGGTAGCCCGCCGCGGGCTTGCCCTGCGCGTTGCCGGCGCGGTACTGGCCGCGGATCACGTCGCGCGCGACGCTCTCCTCGGTGAACGGCCTCAGCGACTTCAGCACCTTCAGCTTCTCGTCGCGGATCGCGTCGGCGTCGTTGCTCGGGGGCGGCTCCATCGCCACCATCGTCAGCAGCTGCAGCGCATGGTTCTGGATCATGTCGCGCAGCGCGCCGGTCTTGTCGTAGAAGTCGCCGCGCGTGCCGACGCCGAAGTCCTCGGCGATCGTGATCTGCACGTTGGCGATGCTCTCGCGCCGCCACAGCGGCTCGAACAGCACGTTGCCGAAGCGCAGCGCCATCAGGTTCTGCACCGA
>JAYSLR010000234.1:0-7896 GCA_043725365.1 Rhizobacter sp.
GGCGGCGCAGGCCATCGCAGCGCGGTGGCCTGCGCCGGCGGCGCCGCTTAGAGTGCGGCCCATCGCTTCCCCGCGCACTCGGCCCGCCTGCCATGTCCGATTTCACCGCCACCGCCGCCAGCGTCTGGAAGGGCTTCGCCTCCGGCACGGTGCGCCTGTTCCACCAGTACGGGAACTGGCTCGTCGGCATCAGCTGGTGGCGCTTCGCGCTGCTGTCGCTGCTGCTGATGATCCTCGCCGGCATCCTGGAGAAGCTGCCGCCGTTCCGCGCGACGTCCTGGAGCGAGATCGTCGAGGACGTGCCGACGGTGCAGATCCCGCCGGTCCCGCCGATGCCGAAGATCCCGAACATCCGGATCGAAACGCCCGACGCCTCGGGCGGCAGCGGCAAGGACGACGACGTCGTGATCTCGATCGACAAGAACGGCGTGCGGATCGCGCCGCGGGTGGCGGCCAGCGCATCGGCCGCCGCATCGGCCACGGCGCCTGCCGCCGCCTCGGCGCCGGCCTCGGCCGGCAGCAGCATCGAGATCGCGTTGCCGGGCGCGACCCGCGAGGCCCTCCGCGAGGCCGTGCGGGCCGCCCGCGAAGCCGCGAAGGAGGCCACCGACGAGGCACGCCAGCAGGCCGAGGAGGCGCGTCGCGATGCGCAGGACGCGGTCGAGGAGGCGCGCCGCGACGCCGAGGAGGCGCGCCGCGACGCCGCCGAAGCGAACGCGCAGGTGCGCAAGTACAAGCGCACCCACGTCACGCATGCGGGCGATTCGCTGACCGACCTGGCCTTCTTCTGGATCGTCGCCTCGGCGGTGCTGAAGATCACCTACAAGGGCCGCATGCAGGCCGAGGTCAAGGCCGCCGAGGCGACCGAGACCGCCGAGTCCGAACAGCTCAAGCGCCAGGTCGTCGAGGCGCGCATGGCGGCGATGCAGGCGCAGGTGGAGCCGCACTTCCTGTTCAACACGCTGGCCAGCATCGACCACCTGATCGAGACCGACCCGCCGCGCGCCAGCCAGATGCAGAAGAACCTGATCGCGCTGCTGCGCGCCTCGATGCCGACGATGCGCGAGAACCACCCCAGCGCGCACAACCTCGGGCGCGAGATGGCGGTGATCCGGCCCTACCTCGAGATCCTGAAGGTGCGCATGGAAGACCGGCTGCAGACCGAGATCGACGTGCCCGAGGGGCTGCTGTCGGCCGACTTCCCGTCGATGATGATCCAGAGCCTGGTCGAGAACGCGATCAAGCACGGCCTGGAGCCCAAGCCCGAGGGCGGCAGGCTGACGGTGCGTGCCGAGATCGTGCACGGCAAGCTCGCCGTCACGGTGGCCGACACCGGGCTGGGCTTCGGCAAGGCCGCGACCGCCGGCACCGGGGTCGGCCTGAACAACATCCGCGAGCGGCTGCAGCTGCTGTACGGCAGCAAGGCGTCGATGACGGTGGCCGAGAACACGCCCAGCGGCACGCTGGTGACGCTGACCGTGCCCTACCAGGCACAGACCCGCGAAGGAGAAACGGCATGACACGCGCGCTCAAGGTCTTCGGCTGGGCCCTGGCGCTCAGCCTGCTGCTCGGGGCGGCGCTGGTCGCGGCCGCCGCGGCGCTGGCGGGTTCGATGCAGCCCCTGACGATCCAGATCAACGGCGAGCCGCTCGCCGTCGCGCAGCTCGGTGCCGGGCACTGGCTGCTGGCGGTCGGCGGCGTGGCGCTGGCGCTGCTCGTCGCCGTGCTGCTGGTGCCGCTGGCGGTGCTGTTGCCGCTGGGCTTCGCCGCGGTGGTGCTGGCCGGCGTGCTGCTGGCGGTGGCCGGCGCCGCGGCGATCGTGTGCTCGCCGCTGATCCTGCTGGTCGCCGTCGTCTGGCTGATGGTGCGGCTGATCCGGCGCTCGAACCGGGCCGGCGGCGGCGCTACGATCACCGGATGACGAGCCCCGCCCTGCCCCCGGCGCGCAGCGCCCGCGCGCTGATCGCCGACGACGAACGCCTGATGCGTGAGCAGCTGCGCGCGCGCCTGGCCGAGGTCTGGCCCGAGCTCGAGATCGTCGCCGAGGCGAGGAACGGCCTGGAGGCGGTGGAGCTGACCGGCTCGCTGCAGCCGGACCTCGTCTTCCTCGACATCCGCATGCCCGGCATGACCGGCGTCGAGGCGGCGCGCGCGATCGCGCAGCTGCCGGTCGACGAGGGCGACGACGCGACCGGCTGGCGCGGCTGCGAGATCGTCTTCATCACCGCCTACGACCAGTACGCGATCGAGGCCTTCGAGCAGGGCGTGGTCGACTACGTGCTCAAGCCGGCCGAACGCGAGCGGCTGCAGGTCACGGTCGAGCGCATCCGCAAGCGCGTGGCGCAGCGCGCCGGCGACGTGCCCGGCGGCGCCGACGACGCGCCGCCGGCCGCGCTGCAGCAGCTGCTGCAGAAACTCGCCGCGCGCATGGACCCGGCCAAGGCACCGCAGCTGCGCTGGATCCAGGCGACGGTCGGCCAGAACATCCAGATGATCCCGGTCGACGAGGTGCTGTTCTTCATCTCCGACGAGAAGTACACGCGCGTGCAGACCGCCACGCTCGAGGCGCTGATCCGCAAGCCGATCAAGGAGCTGATCGAGGAGCTCGACGCCGAGGTGTTCTGGCAGATCCACCGCTCGACGCTGGTGAACACGAAGTTCATCGCCGGCGTCAGCCGCGACCTGCGCGGGCGTCAGCTGGTGGCGGTGAAGGGGCACCCGCAGAAGCTGGAGGTCAGCCGCAGCTTCACCGGGCTGTTCAAGGGGATGTAGGCGCACGCAGCGCCGACGCGATGCTCCACTGCGCGAGCCAGTAGCTCGCCAGGATCCACAGCGCCGCGAGCGGCAGCGGTGCGGCGAACTTGTTGGTCGCGAGCAGGCCGTCGGAGACCATGAACAGCAGCCCGCCGAGCGCCGCCCGGCGCGCGAGGCCGGCGTCGGCCAGCGTGCTCGTGCGCCACCAGACCAGCGCCTGGGCCGCCATCGCGGCCAGGCACACGACGTAGGCGACGACCGGCGCGCGCAGCGCGCCCGGGATGCCCGGCCACAGTGGCGTCAGGATCGCCAGCGCGACCAGCGCGTACGCCGCGAACGCGACCGGCCGCGCCGCCAGCCGCACCGGCACGCAGAAGGCCGCGATGTAGGCCAGGTGCGCGAGCAGGAACGCGACCAGCCCGGGCAGGAAGCCGCGCTGCGGCCAGAGCAGCGCCACGTCGCCGGCCAGCGACAGCGCCAGGCCGAGCAGGATCAGCCGGCGCTGCCGCGGCGCGTCGGCGCCGCGCTGCCAGGCGTGGGCGATCACCAGCAGCGTGGTCAGCGGCTTGAACGCGAACAGCAGCGGCGCCGGCACTGCGCCGACGGCCGCGAGCATCGCGATCAGCGCACAGAGGACGGTCGGCACGGCCAGCCGGGGCAGGGTGGGGTTCGGGTGCACGCGCGGTCTCCTTCGGGGCCGATTGTCGGTGCCGCGCCGGGCCGATGGCCGGCCGCGCTTGCGGGCGCCGAGGCGCGACCGTTGCCGAAGGCGCCACGAACACCCCAAATAGTTGGCGATTCGAGGGTCGGCCCCCTCAAGGGCGGGCCGGCACGGCCGAAGACGGTGCATTGCGGACCGCCGTCGTCGTCGACGCGGCGTTCGCGTGCGGCGCAGCGGCGCCGCACGGCAACCGGACTCGAGACAATGACCGATTCGACTGAGGCGGGGTTCGACCAGGCGCCGCGGCGAGGCCCGCGATGGGCGTGACCCGCCTGCCGCTGAACCGGCGGCGCGTCGCGCTACTCGTGCTCGCGACGCTGCCGATGCTGGCGCTGTGGCGCTGGACCGTGCACCTGCCGCCGCACTGGGGTGGCCTGGACTTCGTCCAGTGGCACACGCTGCTGGAGCTCGCGTCGGTGCTGGTCTGCGGGGCGATCGCGACGGTGGCCTGGAACGCCCGCGAACTCGAGGTGTCGTGCAGCGTGCCGGTGCTCGGCAACGCCTGCGCCGGCGCGCTGGTGCTCGACCTGCTGCACTCGCTGTCGTTCCCCGGCATGCCGGACCTGGCGGGCGCGAACAGCGCGAGCCGCACCGCGGCGCTGTTCATGGCGAGCCGCCTGCTGATCGCGTTGGCCATGCTGTGCATCGCCGTGTTGCCGTGGCGGCTCGAGCCGGAACCGCGCTGGCTGCGCTGGGTGCCCGCGGGCGTGGCCGTCTACGTGCTGGGCGTCGCCGGCTGGCTGTTCGGCTGGCCCGACAGCGTGCCCACACTGGTGATCGACGGCCAGTCGCTGACGTTCGCGAAGCATGCGGTCGAGGCGCTGCTGGTCGCGATCTTCCTGCTCGCCGGTGCCTTGTTCGCGCGGCGCGCGGCCACGCCGCAGCCCTTCGACGTGCCGTCGCTGCTGTGCGCGGCCGTGCTGATGGCCCTCGGCGAGGTGGTCTTCTCGCTCTACACGCGCCTGACCGACCTGGCCATGGTCGTCGGCCACGTCTACAAGGTGCTCGGCTTCTGGATGGTCTACCGCACGATCGTCGCCGACAGCATCCGCGCGCCGTACCAGCGCCTGCTCGATTCGCGCCAGCAACTGCACCGCAGCGAGGACGAGCTGCGCACGATCACCGACAACATCCCGGCGATGGTCGCGTTCGTCGACGCCGAGCAGCGCTACCGCTTCGTGAACCGCAACTACCAGCGCTGGCTCGGCCTGGACCCGCAGGCGATGCTGGGCCGCACAGCGCTCGAGGTGTACGGCGCGGAGCACTACGGCAGCCTGCAGCCGCATCTGGAGCGCGCGTTGTCCGGCCAGACCTTCGCGGTCGACCACCGTGTCGCCGACCTCGAGTACGCGCGCGGCCGCTGGCTCAACATCATGTACATGCCCAAGGTCGGCGCCGACGGCAGCGTCAGCGGCGTCTACATCCTGAGCAGCGACATCACCGACGTGATGGTGGCCGAGCGCCGCGCGCTGTTCCTGGCCGAGCACGACGAGCTGACGACGCTGCCGAACCGCGCGGCGTTCCAGGTCGCGGTCGGCAAGGCCCTGGCGCACAGCGCGCGCGCGGCGAACCCGTTCGCGGTGATCTTCGTCGACGTCGACCGCTTCAAGGTCATCAACGACACGCTCGGCCACGCCGCCGGCGACCACCTGCTGCAGGAACTCGCGGCGCGCATGAAGCAGGTCGTGCGCGGCCAAGACCTGGTCGCGCGCATGGGCGGCGACGAGATGTGCCTGCTGCTGCACGACGTGCGCGACGCCGCGCACGCGAGCGAGATCGCCGAGCGCATCCTGAGTGCGCTGCGCGTGCCCGTGGAGCTGCGCAGCGGCATCCAGCACCACGTGACGGTGTCGGCCGGCATCGCGGTCTATCCGCAGGACGGCACCGACGTCGAGACCCTGCTGCGCCATGCCGACATCGCGATGTACCGCGCCAAGGCGGCCGGCCGCGACGGCTTCGCGCTGTTCGGCGCGCACGACAGCGGCCCGCTCGAGTCGCGCCTGAACCTGGAGCTCGAGCTGCGCACCGCGATCGACCTCGGCCAGCTCGTGCTGCACTACCAGCCGCGCGTCAACGTCGCCAGCGGCCGGCCGGTCGGGATGGAGGCGCTGGTGCGCTGGCAGCACCCCGAACGCGGGCTGCTCGCGCCGGGCCACTTCATCGACATCGCCGAAGAGACCGGCCTGATCGTCTCGATGGGCGCCTGGGTGCTGCGCCAGGCGGGTCTGGCGCTGCGCCGGCTGCAGAACGCCGGGGTGCTGGGGCTGACGATGTCGGTCAATGTCAGCGCCCGCCAGTTCAAGAACCCGCAGCTGGTCGACGAGGTCGCCGAGATGATCGCGCTGGCCGGCTGCGCACCGCATCAGATCGAGCTCGAACTGACCGAGAGCGCCGTGATGGAGCAGCCCGAGATGGCCGAGGCGACGATGCGCCGCCTGAAGGCGCTGGGCGTGCGCCTCGCGATGGACGACTTCGGCACCGGCTACTCGTCGCTGGCGGCGCTGAAGCGCTTCCCGGTCGACTGCGTGAAGATCGACCGATCCTTCGTCAACGACATCCCCGCCGACCGCGACGACGCCGCGCTGACGCGCGCGATCATCGCGATGGGCCATTCGCTCGATCTGCATGTGGTGGCCGAAGGCGTGGAGCGCAGCGACCAGCTCGAGTTCCTGCGCCGCGAGGGCTGCGACGAATACCAGGGCTACCACTTCGCCAAGCCGATGCCCGAGACCGCCCTGACCGCCCTGCTGACGCAGGCACCGCGGGTCGCGCTGGTCGCGGTGAACTGAGCGTGTGAGAGGCCCACCGATGAACCGCGCCACCCCCGCCCGCCGCTGCCCGCCGCGCTGCGCATGGTCGCTGGCGGCGCTGCTGCTGGCGGCGCTGCTCGCGGCGCCGGTGCGGGCGCAGGCGCCGGACGAGGTGACCCAGCGCATCCTCGCGCTCGAGAACCAGGGCCGGGCGCACCCGTTCGAAGCCGCGCGGGCCCTGGAGGCGCTGCTGCCGGCGACGCCGGCATTCGGCGCGCAGCGCCTCGAACTGCTGACGGTGCAGGGCCTGATGCTGGCGGTCGCCGCACCGCCGCAGGCGATGGAGCGCTCGGCCGCGCGGCTCGACGCCTGGGCCGACGACCCGCACGCCGCGAACGCACCGACCGCCGCGGCCGCCGCGCTGCTGGTGCGCGCCCGTTCGGTGGCGCGCGACGGCAACCTGCAGCGTGCCGACCGGATGATGCAGGACGCCTTTGCCAGGCTGCCGGACACGCTGCTGCCGCGCGAGCGCTACCGCTTCGTGTCCACCAGCGGCTACATCAAGGACAACGCCGGCCTGCTGGAGGCCGCGGTGCGCCTGAACCACGAGGCGCTGGCGCTGGCCGACGCGCAGGGCGACGCCTGGCGCCGGTCGGAGGCGCGCAGCGCGCTCGGCTACAGCTACTACGGCGCGCGCCAGATCGAGCGCGCCCATGCGCTCGGCCTGGAGGCCGTCGCGATCGCGGAGAAGGCCGACGACCCGGTGTCGCTGGGCAAGGCCTACACCGTGCTCGGGATCGCGCTCGACGGCCTGGGCGACCAGCTCGGCGAGCGCCGCTCGTTCGAGGCCGCGATCGCCGCCGCCCACCGCGCCGGCGCCAAGGTCGACGAGGCGCGCTACCTGGCGAACCTGGCCGACTTCTTCCTGAAGAACGGCGACTACAAGACCGCGCTGGCGCGCGCCGAGGCCGCACTGCCGCTGGCGCGCGAACTGAAGGACGCCAACATCGAGATGGTGGCGCTCGCCAACATCGGGCTGGCGCACATCGCGCTGCAGCATGTCGAGCTCGGCAAGCGCTACGTGCGCGAGGCGATCGCGATCGACGAGGGCCGCGGCTCCGTCACCGGCGTCACCGACACGCTCGAGGAACTCGGCAACGCACTCGAGAAGGCCGGCGACCTGGCCGGCGCCGTGGCGGCCTTCCACCAGCACCGGCGGCTGGCGACGACGCTGCTGCGCGACGACCAGCAGAAGGCGATCCTGGCGATGCAGGAACAGTACGACGCCGACGGCCGCAGCCGCGCGCTCGCGCTGCTGAACCGCGAGGGCGAGATCAAGGCCGAGCAGCTGCACCGGCGCGACCTGCAGCAGCGCCTGTGGTGGCTGCTGGCGGCGGCCTTCGTGCTGTCGTTCGCGGTCGTGGCGTTGCTGGTGCGGCGCGTGCGCCAGACCAACCGGCTGCTGTCGAGCAGCAACGAGATGCTGAAGGTGCAGAGCGAGCGCGACCCGCTCACGGGCCTCGCGAACCGGCGCCACTTCCAGACCGCGATGCGCCAGCTCGCCGAAGACGGCAAGCTCAGCGGCACCGTGTACCTGATCGACATCGACCACTTCAAGCACATCAACGACCGCCACGGCCACGGCACCGGCGACGCGGTGCTGGTCGAGGT
>JAYSLR010000235.1:0-4598 GCA_043725365.1 Rhizobacter sp.
CCGCGTCGCGGTGCAGACCGAGAAGTCGGTCGAGGCGCTGATGCTGTACCTCGCGGTGCTGCGCGCCGGCCTCGTCTACCTGCCGCTGAACACCGCCTACCAGCGCGACGAGATCGCGTACTTCATCGGCAACGCCGAGCCGGCGGTGGTGGTCTGCACGAGCCGCCACTTCGGCTGGGTCAGCCGCCTCGCGTTCGCCGCCGGCAGCGCACACGTGTTCACGCTCGACGACGATCGCAGCGGCAGCCTGCTGCAGCGCGCCGCCGTGCACAGCGACCGCCACACGCCGGCGCGGCGCGGCGCCGACGACCTCGCGGCGATCCTCTACACCAGCGGCACGACCGGGCGCAGCAAGGGTGCGATGCTGAGCCACGGCAACCTGCTCAGCAATGCGCGGGTGCTGAAGGACTACTGGGGCTGGCGGCGCGGCGACGTGCTGATTCACGTGCTGCCGATCTTCCACGTCCACGGCCTGTTCGTCGCGTCGCACGGTGCGCTGCTGAACGGCAGCAGGATGCTCTGGTTCAGTCGCTTCGATCCGAAGGCGGTGGTCGCGCGGCTGCCCGACGCGACCGTGTTCATGGGCGTGCCCACGCTCTACGTGCGCCTGCTGAACGAGCCGGGACTGAACCGTGCCGCGTGCGCGCACATGCGGCTGTTCGTCAGCGGGTCGGCGCCGCTGCTGATCGAGACCTTCAACGAGTTCCGCGAGCGCACCGGCCACACCATCCTCGAACGCTACGGCATGAGCGAGACCGTGATGCTGACCTCCAACCCCTGGCACCCTTCGGCCGGCGAGCGGCGTGGCGGCACGGTCGGATTCGTGCTGCCCGGCGTCGGCGTGCGTGCAGTGGACGACGCGGGCACGCCCTGCCCGGCCGGCGAGATCGGCAACATCCAGGTGCGCGGCCCGAACGTGTTCCAGGGCTATTGGCGCATGCCCGAGAAGACCGCCGAGGAATTCACCGCCGACGGCTGGTTCAAGACCGGCGACGTCGGCAAGATCGACGCGCAGGGCTACGTGACCATCGTCGGCCGCAGCAAGGACCTGATCATCAGCGGCGGCTTCAACGTCTACCCGGCCGAGATCGAGGCGACGCTGAACGAGCTGCCCGGCGTTGCCGAGAGCGCGGTGGTCGGTGTGCCGCACCCGGACTTCGGCGAGGCGGTCGTGGCCGTCGTGATCGCCCGCCCCGGCACGGCGCCCGACCCGGCGGCGCTGATCGCCGGGCTCAAGTCGCGAATTGCCAACTTCAAGGTGCCCAAGCAGGTGTTCGTCGTCGGCGAGCTGCCGCGCAACACGATGGGCAAGGTGCAGAAGAACCTGCTGCGCGAGCAGCACCGCGGCCTGTTCGCATGAACGCGCGCCGCGCCGCGGCGGGCGAGAGCCGCTGCCCGCGCTGCGGCGGCGCGTTCCACTGCGGCGCGAACGATCCACAGCCCTGCCCGTGCACCGCGCTGACGCTCGATGCGGCGCTGCTCACACGCCTGCGCGAGCGCCATGACGGCTGCCTGTGCCTGACCTGCCTGGCACAGCTGCAGGCCGACGGCGCGCACCCCGAATGAAACGAGCCGGCCCGGTCTCGCGACCGGCCGGCTCGGGCGTTGCCGGCGCAGCGCGCGCCGGCGGGAACGACGCTCAGTCGTTCTTGTAGATGTCGACGTCCTTGGTTTCCTTCACGAACAGCATGCCGACCACGAACGTGATCGCCGCGAAGACGATCGGATACCACAGACCGTTGTACATGTTGCCGGTCTGGGCCACGATCGCCAGCGCGGTCGCCGGCAGCAGGCCGCCGAACCAGCCGTTGCCGATGTGGTACGGCAGGCTCATCGAGGTGTAGCGGATGCGCGTCGGGAACATCTCGACCAGCATCGCCGCGATCGGGCCGTAGACCATCGTGACGTAGATCACCATGATCGTCAGGATCCCCACCAGCGTCCACCACTGGCCGCTCATGAACGCGATCGGCTTCGCCTTGGCCGGATAGCCCGCGTCCTTCAGTGCCGACGACACGGCCTTCTTGAACTCGGCATCCTTCTTCTTGAGTTCGTCCGGCGGCAGCCCCTTCGAATCGAAGCCCTCGATGACCTTGTCGCCGATCGTGATCTTCGCCGGCCCGGTGCCGGCCGCGTTGTCATAGCTCACCGAGGCGGCGGCCAGGGTCTGCTTGGCCACGTCGCAGGAACTGGTGAACTTGACCACGCCGGTCGGGTTGAACTGGAACGAGCACTCGTTCGGGTCGGCGGTGATGACGACCTTGTTCTTCGCCTGTGCCGCGGCCAGTTCCGGGTTGCCGGCCTCGGTCAGCGCCTTGAACAGCGGGAAGTACGTCAGCGCGGCGATCAGGCAGCCGGCCATGATGATCGGCTTGCGACCGATCTTGTCCGAGAGTGCGCCGAACACGATGAAGAACGGCGTGCCGATCAGCAGCGAGAACGCGATCAGGACGTTCGCGGTCGCACCGTCGATCTTGAGCGAGCCGGTCAGGAAGAACAGCGCGTAGAACTGGCCCGTGTACCAGACCACCGCCTGGCCCATCGTCAGGCCGACCAGCGCCAGGATCACGATCTTCAGGTTCTTCCACTCGCCGAACGACTCGGTCAGCGGCGCCTTCGAGGTCTTGCCCTCTTCCTTCATCTTCTTGAAGGCGGGCGACTCGTTCATCGACAGGCGAATCCACACGCTCACCGCGAGCAGCGCGATCGACACCAGGAACGGCACGCGCCAGCCCCAGTCGGCGAATGCCTCTTCGCCGATCCAGGTCCGCGTGCCCAGAATCACCAGCAGCGACAGGAACAGCCCGGCCGTCGCGGTGGTCTGGATCCACGAGGTGTACGAACCGCGCTTGCCATGCGGCGAGTGCTCGGCCACGTAGGTGGCGGCACCACCGTACTCGCCGCCCAATGCCAGGCCCTGCAGCAGGCGCAGCCCGATCAGGATGACCGGCGCGGCCACGCCGATGGACCCGTAGCCGGGGAGGATGCCGACGATGAAGGTCGACAGGCCCATGATCAGGATCGTCACCAGGAAGGTGTACTTGCGCCCGATCATGTCGCCGAGGCGACCGAAGAAGATCGCGCCGAACGGCCGCACGATGAAGCCGGCCGCGAACGCCAGCAGCGAGAAGATGACCTGCGAACCCGGGTCGAGGTTCGAGAAGAACTGCTTGCCGATGATCGCGGCGAGCGTGCCGTAGAGGTAGAAGTCGTACCACTCGAACACCGTGCCCAGACTCGAAGCGAAGATGACCTTCTTCTCTTCCTTGGTCATGGGCTGGCCGACTTTCGAGCCGGCTGCCACTGTGGTTGCCATATTGACGTCTCCTGGTTTGAACTTGAACGTCATCACCCCCTGGTGACGCGTGCAGGCATGTTCAACGCAGGCTCTGACCCATCGCTTACGCGCAGCTGAACCGAGACTGACAAACTAAGTGGCAACCCTTGGGTTGCGTTCCTCAATGCGGAAAATCAGCGCCCGTTTGACGCATCCCGGGTAAACACTGAGAAACGATTCGGCACCGACGTTCAGCGCTGCACGCCGGTGCGCGGCGCGCCCTCGCGGTCCCAGGCCGGCCCGTCGAACCACGCCTCGCCGCGCAGGCAGGCGGCAAGCATGGTCAGCGCATCGACACCCCAGAACAGCCGGCCGTCGACCACCATCGTCGGCACGCCGAAGACGCCCTGCGCGAGCGCGTCGTCGGTGCCGACCTTCAGCGACTGCTTGATCGATGGATCGTCGGGTGCGATGCGCGGTGCGAGCGCCTGCGTCAGCGCGGCGAAGCGCGCCGCATCGTTCGCATCGCGGCCCCCTTGCCAGATGTGGCGCAGCACCGCCTCGCAGGCGTGCCGGTTCGGCGTGCCGCCGACGGGCGCGCAGGCCAGCAGCAGCCGCAGGTGCGCCAGCGGGTTGAACGGGTGCTGCGCCGGCGTCGCCATCTCGATGCCGTGATGCTGCGCGATCCAGTGCACGTGGCGGAAGGTCCAGGCGCGCTTCGGCTCGATCTCGGCCGGGCCCTTCTGGCCCCAGTGCTTGAGCAGGCCGGCGAACAGGATCGGCCGGTAGCGGACCTCGAACGACAGCCCTTCGAGCACCTGCGGCAGGCGCTCGAACGCGAGGTACGCGAACGGCGACACCGGGTCGAACCAGAAGTCGATGTGCTTCATCGTCATCGGCGCTGCGGTGTGGCGAACGCTGCTTCGGCGCGGCGCCGCGCGAGCGCCTCCCAGACCGCGCGCTTCGCGTCGTCGTCCAGCGTGGCCCAGCCGGCAATTTCGTCGATCGTGCGCAGGCAGCCTTCGCACCAGCCGGTGGCCGCGTCCATCCGGCACACGCTGTTGCACGGCGACGCGACGGCGTCGACGACCGGATGCGCGCGCCCGGCGGTCATGTCAGTTGCTCCAGCGCACATCGAGGCGCATGAGTCGCGCCGAAGGGGTAACGGTCCGCTCGCGGCCCTTCTCCGTCATTCGCCGCGAGTCGGCGTTCGGTCGTCGCGGCGGCAAAGGCGGGAGCGGCCAGGCCGGCGAGGGCTGAAGCCGCGCCCCCGACTGCGTCGGGGGTGCCCTGCGCTGCTCGCTGCGCGGGGCAAGTCGGC
>JAYSLR010000236.1:0-3292 GCA_043725365.1 Rhizobacter sp.
GATCTCGGCCGGGCCCAGGCCCTGGCGCCGCATCTGCGTGGCGATCGCGGTGGCGGTGAAGCCGAGCGGGATGCCCTCGGTCATGTAGAGCAGGAAGAAGGCGAGCAGCCGACCGGTACGAGTCGAGAGCAGGTCGGGCATTCGCATGCCGCGGATGCTAGCCGAGCCCGCGTGGCCGACCGAACCGACGCGTCAGGACAGCAGTTGCTTGCGCGCGCGGTGCAGGCGCACGAACAGGTTGTCCTCGCTGATGCCGAGCGCGCGGCAGACCTCTTCGGTGCTCTGCTCCTCGAGCACGCGCAGACGCATCACGTCGCGCAGGCCCGGCGGCAGCGCCTCGATGCGCTTGAGCGCCAGCATCAGCAGCTGGTGCTGCTCGGCGATCTCGTCGGGGCGCGGCTGCGGGCACTCGACCGCGCGCGCGCCGTCTTCGTCGTCGCTGTCGTCGAGCGAATCCATGCCGGCGCTGCGGCGCACCGCATCGACGATCTTGTGCTTCAGCACCGCGGTCAGCCAGGATCTCAGCGCGGCGCGGCCGGCGAACACCGCGCGGCCCGACAGCACCGCCTCGAACACGTCGTGGACCGCGTCCTCGGCGAGCAGCGGGTCGCGCAGCCGGCGCTGCGCGAAGCGCACCAGGTAGCTGCGGTGCGCGACCATCTCGGTCCAGGACACGGTCGGCGCGAAGCCGGCGGCGTGGGGGGCGGCAAGGGCAGGGGCGAGGTTCATGGCGGGTCCGGTCGGTGTTGGCGGTGAGGGGACTTTGGTCGCCGCGCCTCGCGCCAGCCTCACCGAAGATCACGGCAAGATCACAATCGCGTCAAAGCGGCGTAAGACTCGGCCGCCGCGCCCGACCCCCGATCCATGCCCGCCCACATCCTCGTTGCCGAAGACCAGACCGACATCCGCGATCTGCTTGTGATGAACCTGCGCGGCGCCGGCTACGAGGTCTCGGCCGTCGGCGACGGCGCGCAGGCGCTGGCGCACCAGCTCGAGTCGCCGGCCGACCTGCTGGTGCTCGACCTGATGATGCCGCGCATGGACGGCCTGGAGGTCTGCAAGGCGCTGCGCGCCAAGGGCAGCGCCGCGCCGATCCTGATGCTCACCGCCAAGTCGACCGAGCTCGACCGCGTGCTCGGCCTGGAGCTCGGCGCCGACGACTACCTGACCAAGCCGTTCTCGCTCGCCGAGCTGCTGGCGCGCGTCAAGGCGCTGCTGCGGCGCGCCGACCTGCTCGCGGCGGCGCAGGCGAATGCGCAGGCGCCGGGGCGCGCGGCGGTGATCCGCAACGGCGAGCTCGAGATCCTGCCGGCCAAGCGCCAGGTGCGCTGCCGCGGCGCGGCGATCGATTTCACCGCGCTCGAGTTCGACCTGCTGCTGCACTTCGCGTCCCACCCCGGCCACGTGTTCTCGCGCGCGCAGCTGCTGAATGCGGTCTGGGGCTACACCCACGACGGCTACGAGCACACCGTGACGACCCACATCAACCGGCTGCGCGCCAAGCTCGAGGCCGACCCGATGCGGCCCGAGATCATCCTCACCGCCAGAGGGGCCGGCTACAAGATGCGCGACGTGACGTGAGTCGTCCTGTGTCACGGCAGCGGGCCGAGCGCCGGGCCGCTCCCAAGCCGGCCCGCATCCCCTCGGGGGATCGACCGTGGTACTCCGCGGGCGAGGGGCTCCAATGACCGTCAGGTTCAAGCTCGCACTGACGATCTTCGCCACCGGCATCGTCACCGCGCTGCTCGTGATCGCCGCGGTGATCTACGCGTTCCAGCGCTTCGAGCACGAGACGACCTACCGGCGAGGCACCGGCTTCCTCGGCCGCGTCGTGGCCAACAACGACTACCTGTTCGAGACCTACGAGCGCGAGCCGGACAAGTTCCGCACCTGGCTGCGCAACATGGTGCTGTTCGAGCCCGACACCCAGCTCTACCTGCTCGACCTGAGCGGCGCCGTGCTCGCGTCCAGCGGCGATGCCCGCCTGCCGCCGGGGTTCAAGGTGGCGCTGACGCCGGTGCTGCGGGCCGTCGGCCAGCCCGACGCCGCGTACGTGATGGGCGACGACCCGGAGCGCATGGACGCGAATGCGGTCGTCGCGGTCCAGCCGGTGCGGCGGGCGACGATGAGCGCGAAGGACCAGGTCGTCGGCTACCTCTACCTCGTGCTGCACACCGGCCAGCTGCCATCCAGTGAAGCAGGAGTCGGCCGCTGGGCGGCGCTGCGGATGAGCTTCGGCCGGCCTGCGCTCGGGCTGATCCTGGCGATCGTCACGGTCACGACGCTCGCCGCGGTGCTGATCATCGTCTCGGTGACGCGGCCGCTGCAGCGCCTCACCGACGCGGTCGCGACCGTCTCGCAGCGCGGCCTGGACGCCGGCCTCGCCGGCGCGCCGCCGACCGTGCTGCCGCCGGTCACGCGCGACGAGTTCGGCCAGCTCACGCGCGCCTTCGAGATGATGCTCGCGACGCTGCGCCGGCAGTGGGGCGAGCTGCGCCGGCTCGATCACTTCCGCCGCGAAGGCGTCAGCAACCTGTCGCACGATCTGCGCTCGCCGCTGACCGCGACGGTGGCCTGCCTGGAAACGCTGGAGGGCCGCTGGCCGGCGGCCGATGCCGACCCGGCGCGCGCCGAGGACCGGCGCCTGGTCGAGATCGCGCTGCGCAACACGCGCAACGCGGCGCGCCTGGTGCAGTCGCTCGGCGACCTGGCCAAGCTCGACGAGCCCGAGTTCAGGCTGCACACCGAAGTGGTCGACCTCGGCGAACTGCTCGACGACATCGCGATCCGCTTCGCCGAGCGTGCCGCGACGCAGGGTGTGACGCTGCGCGCCGACGCGGGTGGCGACGCCGCCGAGCCGCCGCACGCGGCGGTCGACGTCGAGCTGTTCGAGCGCGCGATCGCGAACCTGGTCGACAACGCACTGAAGTTCTGCCCGCGCGGCGCCAGCGTCACGCTCGCGGCGCGGGCCCACGAGGGCGGTGTGCGCGTCAGCGTCGCCGACACCGGCCCGGGCATCGCCGCGGCCGACCTGCCGCACCTGTTCGACCGCTTCTACCAGAGCCGCCAGAGCGTCGCGCCCGCCACCGGCGAGGGCGGCAAGGGCCTGGGCCTCGCGATCGTCAAGCGCATCGCCGAGCTCCACGGTGGTGCGGTGACGGTCACGAGCCGGCCCGGTGCCGGGACCGACGTGGTGCTGGCGCTGCCGGCGCCGGGCCTGAGCGCGACCGCCGCCGTGCCGGCGCCCGGGGCGTGAGCGCGGTACCGGGCCGGGAAAGCCCTAGTGCACCGA
>JAYSLR010000237.1:0-7434 GCA_043725365.1 Rhizobacter sp.
GAAGGTGTAGGGCAGGCCGACCAGGCTGAGGAAGCCGATCGTCGCGATGTCGACGCCCGAGACGCTGAGCCAGGCCTGCATCGCCTGGCCGGTCAGCGCGAGCGGCAAGCCGGACGCGAAACCCAGCAGCGTGACGACCGCGAGCCGGTACGCGGTCGCGACGCCGAAACGCGGAGGGGAATTCTGAGGGCGGGGAAGGGTGTCCAGCATGGGCAATCGAGTCGTGAAGAGCGGCCGGCGCGTGCAGGACGGCGCGCGCCGATCAAATGTAGAGCCTGAACGACCGCCTCGGCTCGCGCGCCACGCCCGGATGCGATCCCGTGCGGACACGCGGTCTTGACGTGGATCAAGCTCCACCCTGGGCCGATCGGCCCTTTGGAGGCGCGCACGCCTTATGGTCGAGCACCATTGCGCTTTCGAAGCGACCGACATGTCCAGCACTTCCACCACGATCGCCGTCGCGGCCCATGCCACCGCGTCGCGCCCGCGCTCGGGCGGGTCCCGGCGACCCTCATGAACGCCTTCGCCCCTGTCACCGACATTCCGGCCGATCTGCTGGCCCTGCTTCAGGCGAGCGGACTCGCGACACTGAGCCTGGGCGGACGCACCCTGCTGCCGATCGTGCAGGGCGGGATGGGCGTGGGCGTGTCGGCACACCGGCTCGCGGGCAGCGTCGCCGCGCTGGGCGCGGCCGGCACGATCTCGTCGGTCGACCTGCGGCGCCACCACCCCGACCTGATGGAACGCACGCGCGGCCTGGCGCCCGGCGCCGCGGCGACCGAAGCTGCCAAGCGGGCCATCGATGCGGCCAACCTCGAGGCACTGGAGCGCGAGATCCGCGCCGCCCGCGCGCTGTCCGGCGGGCGCGGGCTGCTCGCGATCAACGTGATGCGCGCCGTGAGCGAGTACGGGCCGTCGGTGACGCGGGCCCTCGAATGCGGCATCGACGCGGTGGTGGTCGGCGCCGGGCTGCCGCTCGATCTGCCGGAGCTGGCGCAGGATCACCCGGCCGCGTTGCTGGTGCCCATCCTGTCCGATGCCCGCGGCGTGCAGCTCGTCGTGCGCAAATGGGAGCGCAAGAAGCGCCTGCCCGATGCGATCGTCATCGAGCATCCGCGCCTGGCCGGCGGCCACCTCGGGGCGGCGAAGGTCGCCGACCTGAACGACCCGCGCTTCGAGTTCGAGAACGTGATCCCGCAGGCGATCGAGTTCCTGCGCGCCGCGGGCATCGAGAAGCAGGTCCCGCTGATCGCGGCGGGAGGCATCCGCCGCTTCGAGGACATTGCCCGCGTGCAGGCGCTGGGCGCGGCCGGCGTGCAGCTGGGCACGCCGTTCGCGGTCACGCACGAGTGCGATGCGCACGTCGAGTTCAAGCGCGTGCTCGCGCAGGCCCGCGATGCGGACATGGTCGAGTTCACCAGCGTGGCCGGCCTGCCGGCACGCGCGGTGCTGACACCGTGGCTGCACAACTACCTCGCCGCCGAGGCCCGCCTGAAGAGCGTGGCCCACGTGAAGCCGCGCTGCACGCTCGCCTTCGACTGCCTGGCCCAATGCGGGCTGCGCGACGGCCTGGCCGGCTGGGGCCAGTTCTGCATCGACAAGCAGCTCGCCGCGGCGCTGCGCGGCGACGTCAAGAAGGGGCTGTTCTTTCGCGGTGTCGGTGAGCTGCCGTTCGGCCAGGACATTCGCAGCGTGCGCGAGCTGATGGCGCGGCTGATGAGCCCCGCACCGCTGCCTGTTGCCGCGTGACCCGAACCGGAAGATCATTGCCGCATGCACCTCGCCGAACACGCCACCCCACCGACACTGCAGAACCTGCCGGCGCAAGACATCAGCACCGAAGTCCTGCTCGAGAAGTACGCGAAGGATCAGGAGACGTCCGCCGACGCCGTGAACGAGCGCGTCGCGCGGGCCCTGGCGCAGGCTGAGCCGCCGGCGCAGCGCGCGCAATGGGAACAGCGCTTCGCCGACGCGCTGCGCTGCGGCTTCGTGCCGGCCGGCCGCATCCAGTCGGCCGCCGGCACCGGCCTGTCGGCGACGCTGATCAACTGCTTCGTCCAGCCGGTAGGGGATTCGATCTCGCAGCCCGAGGACGGCCACCCCGGCATCTACACCGCGCTGACCGAGGCGGCCGAGACGATGCGCCGCGGCGGCGGTGTCGGCTACGACTTCTCGCGCATCCGGCCGCGCGGCGCCTGGGTCGGCAGCACCCGCAGCAGTGCCTCCGGGCCGGTGAGCTACATGCGCGTCTTCGACCGCTCGTGCGAGACCGTCGAATCGGCCGGCGCGCGCCGCGGCGCGCAGATGGGCGTGCTGCGCTGCGACCACCCCGACATCGAGGAGTTCATCCGCGCCAAGGACAGCGGCGACCTGCAGAACTTCAATCTCTCGGTCGGCGTGACCGATGCGTTCATGGAGGCGGTGCGCGACGGCACCGAGGTCGAGCTGGTGCACCGCGCCGAGCCCGGCCCCGCGCAGAAGGAGGCGGGCGCCTACCAGCAGAGCGCCGCGCAGGGCGGTCTGTGGGTCTACCGCAGGCAACCGGCGCGCGCGCTGTGGGACCAGATCATGCGGTCGACCTACGACCACGCCGAACCCGGCGTGCTGTTCCTCGACCACATCAACCGCGACAACAACCTGTCGTACTGCGAGCACATCGCCGCCACCAATCCCTGTGCCGAGCAGCCGCTGCCGCCGTACGGCTGCTGCTGCCTCGGCTCGATCGACCTGACGCGCTTCGTGCGCGAGCCGTTCGAAGCCGACGCCCGGTTCGACGAGATCGGCTTCGCGAGCGTCGCGCGCGTCGCCACGCGCATGCTCGACAACGTGCTCGACGTGACCGTCTGGCCGCTGCCGCAGCAGCAGGAGGAGGCACGCAACAAGCGGCGCATCGGCCTGGGTTTCACCGGCCTGGGCGATGCGCTGGTGATGCTGAACCTGCGCTACGACACCGAGCCGGCGCGCGCGATGGCGCGGCGCATCGCCGAACTGATGCGCGACGCCGCCTACGAGGCCTCGGTCGAGCTGGCCCGGGAGCGCGGCGCGTTTCCGCTGTTCAATGCCGATCTGTACCTGAGCGGCACGACCTTCGCCTCGCGCCTGCCGCAGGCGCTGCGCGACCGCATCCGCACGCACGGCCTGCGCAACTCCCACCTGCTGTCGATCGCGCCGACGGGCACGATCAGCCTGGCCTTTGCCGACAACGCCAGCAACGGCATCGAACCGGCATTCAGCTGGAGCTACACGCGCAAGAAGCGCATGCCCGACGGCAGCCTGCGGGAGTACCCGGTCGAAGACCATGCCTGGCGCCTGTACCGGCACCTGAAGGGCGCGGCGGCGCCGCTGACGCCGGCCTTCGTGACGGCGCTGGAGATGAGCGCGCATGCGCACGAGGCGATGGTCGCGGCCGTCGCGCCGTGCATCGACACGGCGATCTCGAAGACGGTGAACGTGCCGGCCGACTACCCGTACGCCGACTTCCAGAACCTCTACCTCGAGGCCTGGCAATCGGGCCTGAAAGGTCTGGCCACGTACCGGCCGAACAGCGTGCTCGGCTCGGTGCTGAGCGTCACCCCGGCCGCGGGGCTGACGCCCGCGGCGCCGCTGCGCCTGGACGACGCCAACCGGCGCCTGGCGCTGGAGCGCCTGCCCGCCCCGGTGCTGTCGTCGCTGCGCTGGCCGGGTCGGCCGGAGCTGCCCGCGGGCAACGCGGCCTGGACCTTCATGGTGCACCACCCGTTCGGCGACTTCGCGCTCTTCGTCGGCGAACTCGCGGCGGCCGACGGCGCAGCGACCCAGCCGTTCGAGGTCTGGGTCAACGGCGCCGAGCAGCCGCGCGGCCTGGGCGCGCTCGCCAAGACCTTGTCGATGGACCTGCGCGCGAACGACCCGGCCTGGCTGCAGCTCAAGCTCGACGCGCTCGCCACGGTGGCCGAGGAGCGTGCGTTCGAGATGCCGTTTCCGCCGCACGGCGAGCGGCGCCTGTTTCCCGGTGTCGTCGCGGCGACCGCCGCGGTGATCCGTTGGCGCTGCGAGCAGCTGAAGGCGCTGCCGCGGGCGGGCGGCAGCAGCGCGCCGACGCCGGTGATGGATGCGATGTTCAGCGTCACCGAGCCGCACACCGGCCCGTCCGGCACGCTGGCCTGGGCGGTCGACATCGACAACCCGTCCACCGGCGAGCAGTTCACGCTGACGCTGAAGGAAGTGACGCTGCCCGGCCCCGACGGCGCCCCCGTGACACGGCCCTGCGCGGTCGGCTTCTCCGGCAACTACCCGCGCGCGCTGGACGGGCTGGCGCGGCTGCTGTCGCTGGACATGCGCGTGATCGACCCGGCCTGGATCGGCATGAAGCTGCGCAAGCTGCTGAACTACGCCGAGCCGCTCGGCCACTTCATGGCCTTCGTGCCGGGCCTGCCGCACGGCGAGCGCCGCCAGCAGACCTGGCCGTCGACGGTGGCGTACCTCGCGCGCCTGATCATCCACCGCTACGCCATGCTCGGCGTGCTCGACGAAGACGGCTTTCCGCTGCGCGACATGGGCGTTCTCGAGGCGTCCGGCGAGCCGGCCGAACAGGGCCACCTGCTCGCCGGCAAGGTCTGCGTCGAATGCGGCAACGCGACCGTCATCCACAAGGACGGCTGCGATTTCTGCACGGCCTGCGGCGACGTGGGCCAGTGCGGTTGAGCCGCCCGGACCGGCACGCCGGCCCCGGTGCGGCTAGCGGTGTCGGCAGCGGCGAAGCAGCGCCAGGCACTCGGCGAGCGAACTCAGGCCCACCAGGTCGTCGACCGCCCACGAGACGACTCGACGCTCGTGCAGCACGTTCTCGACGACCTCCCGGAGCTCGGGCGGCGCCACCGCACGCAGCGTCCGCAGCGTCGCGGACTCCACCGAGCGGAACGACGCCGTGACCCAGCTCGCCAGCTCGAGGTAACCGCCCGGGTGCATCGGCATTGCGCCACGCGAAAACGCGCTCAGGATGCTGTCGGCCATCAGCATCTGCTCGGCAACGAGGGCGGGATTCGACGGCGGCTTCATGCCCTGGTTATCGGCGCATCGCGACGAACTTGAATGGCCCCAGTTCGCGCGGCCGTCCATCGGGTCGGCAACCGGACGCGAAAATGCGGCAACCGCCTGCTTCGCCTCGTGTGCGACAGGACGGCTTCGAGCGCATCGCCCATTCACGCCACGGGCATGCCGGTGGCATCGGCCGCAGCCGGGGTGCCGATGCGGTCAGTGGGTCGGCGTCTCGCCTTGCCGGTAGATCGCCTCGGCGAGCGCGAGCAGGCGCTCGCGCGGCAGCGCGCCGACGAGCGCGTAGCCGCAGGGTCCGCCCTGCGCCGTGGCGCCCTCGACCCAGTAGAACAGGCCGAGCTCGCCCTGGCGCTCGTAGCGGAACGCAGCCGGCGCTGCGCGGTCGGGCTTGCGCAGGTAGACGGTCACGCGCACCGGCTTGGCGTCGGCGCCCGACGCGTCCTGCGGGTCCATCGACTGGTACATCAGCTGCGCACTCGGGCCAACCGCATCGGGCAGCAGCCGGCCGCCGACCAGCTCGAAGCCCTGCGCGCGCAGGTCGAACACCTTGACCGGCACGTCGAGCCGCTTCGTCAGCCAGCCGCTCAGATGCTGCTCTTCCTTCGCCGCGACCTCGACCGGGTGCCGCACCTCCGGCACGTAGACCGCATGCGCGACCGCCGCGCGCCGGACCCAGGCCGGCTCGCCCGCCGCGAGTGCGGTGGCGGCGGCCTGCGCGCGCCACATCAGGCCCGCGCCGAGCGCGCCGCCGAGCGCGAACACCGCGAGCGCCGCGACCCAGCGCTGCCAGCCCGCGCCCATCGCCCGCGCCTTGCGCCACACCAGCTGCTCCAGCGCTGCCGGCAGCGGTTCGTCGAGCACGCCCGACAGGCGCGCGCGCATCAGCTCGCGGTCGGCCGCCCACAGGCGCACGCGCGCCGCGTCCTCGGGGTTCGCCTGCAGCCAGGCCTCGACCTCGGCGTGGCGCTGCGGCGGCAATTCGCCGTCGAGCCAGGCATGCAGCGTCAGGTCGTCGATCGCGGGGTTCATGGCCAGATCCAGGGTCGGTTCAGACGACGCGCCGCAGCGTCGTGGGGGCGGCAGCCGGCGCACGGCCGTCGAGCAGCGCGCGCAGCGCGGCGCGCCCGCGCGAGATGCGCGACATCACCGTGCCGATCGGGATGTGCAGCAGCTCGGCGCATTCGGCGTAGGACAGCTGTTCGAGCGTGACCAGCAGCAGCGGCTCGCGCTGCTCGACCGGCAGCTGCTTCAACGCGGCGATCAGGTCCAGGCGCAGGCCGAGGTCGGGGCTGTGCGCGGCGTGGCGCTCCTCGAGCGCGTCCTGCGTCCCGGCGCCGTCGGCGAGAGGCAGGCGCGCGTGGCGGCGGCGGTCGTCCATGTAGGCGTTGTGCGCGATGCTCAGCGTCCAGACCAGGATGTCGCGGCGCTGGTCGAACTGGTGCCAGTGGGCGAGCGCGCGTTCGAGCGCGGTCTGGACCAGGTCATCGGCGGCGCTTGTGTCGAACACCAGCGAGCGCGCGTAACGGCGCAGGCGCGGGATCGCACCGAGCAGTTGCTGACGAAAGGCGGCGGGTGCGTCCACTTGGGGTATACGCGGCGGCGGCGCCCCTTATTCCGCCGGCCGGGTCGCGGCTTCGCTGAAGCCCGGGGCCCGGAAGTCGGCGGCGCGCACCGGCGCGTCGTTGGCGCAGTGTGCAGGTGGTGCGAATCCCGGACAATGGCCGCCATGAACCCCCCGCTTCGCGCCGTGGCGCCCAGCTTCTCGGCGCGCGACTTCCGCGCGGCGCTGGGCATGTTCGCCACCGGCGTGACGATCGTCACCGCGCGCGATGCGCAGGGCCGGCCGGTCGGCCTGACGGCCAACTCGTTCAACTCGGTGTCGCTGTCGCCGCCGCTGGTGCTGTGGAGCCTGGCGCGCAGCGCCGGCTCGATGGCGGCGTTCGAACGCGGCTCGCACTACGCCATCAACATCCTCGCCGCCGACCAGCACCTGCTGGCCGAGCGCTTCGCGAGCAAGGCTGTCGACCGTTTCGACGGCGTCGCGTTCCGCGAGGGCGCCGGCGGCGCGCCGATCCTCGAGGGTTCGGCCGCGGTGTTCGAGTGCTTCAACCGCAGCCGTTACGAAGAGGGCGACCACGTGATCTTCGTCGGCGAGGTCGAACGCTGCAGCCGGCGTGCCGGCGCTCAGCCGCTGATCTTCCACGGCGGGCGCTACTTCACCGAGCTGCCGCTTTGATGGAGCCCCTCAGGCACGGGATGCCGTGCCTGGTTCCCCGGGGGGACGCGGCCCGGCCTGGGGCGGCCCGGCGCTCGGGCCGCTGCCGCGTCGATGGGCGAAGTCGACGAACCACGCGACGCAGCCAGCGTTCGCCATCGCATCCAGCTTGAACACCTGCTCGG
>JAYSLR010000238.1:0-1876 GCA_043725365.1 Rhizobacter sp.
TCAGGCCGTCAGTCGCGGTCGTAGATGGACAGGTCGGGCTCGGGGATCTCGAGCTCGAGCAGGTCAGCGCTGCGGGTGAGCTGCAGGGCGGCCGGCTCGACGCCAATGCGCCGGCGGGCGGCCAGGATGTGGGCGATGTACTCGGCGCTGAAGGCCGCAAGCTCCAGGCCGTCGTCGATGGCACGGGCGACGGCCTCGCGGCCGTGCATCTCGGCCAGAGCGAGGATTTGACGCAGGTGCACGCGGGCGTTCACGCGCCGGGCCTCCAGCCCCTCGCGGTAGGCCTGGGCACGAGGTGACAGCGCCAGGAACTGCACCAGCAGGCGTTGCTCGCGGGCGCTTCTGCGCTGCAAGACGAGCTGCTGCGCGTGCTCGGGAAGCTCCAAGTCCTTGTTGCGCTGCATGCTTCGCACGTGGCGCGCGACCAGCTGGTCGCCGGCATAGATGCATACGCGATCGGCCCAGGCCTTCATGGTCAGGCGCTGGCCCACATGGCGTGAGGGCACCGAGTAGGCGTTGGCGTCCAGCGCGACGCGGAACTGCTTGTTCACGCTGACCGTGCGCACGCGTGCCAGGTCGAAGCCGACGGGTCGCAGCCGCTTGAGATGGGCGCGTTCTTCCTCGAACATGTCCACGGGCCGACGCTGCGTGGCGCCGTGCACGCGCACGTCGGCCACCGTATCCACCCACAGCTGGGCGGCGGGCTGCACCGCGCTGAAGTCGAGGAACTCCTGGCCGGCGAGGAAGTTCTTCTTGACGTAGCCCACTCCGTTCTCCACGCGCCCCTTCTCCCAACCCGAGGCCACGTTGCAGGGGCTGATCTCGAAGCCCCAATGGCGCGAGAAGTCGAGGTACTTGGGGTTGAAGACGGGTGCGAGCCCGACCAGGCGCTTGAGCACGGCGGACTTCAGGTTGTCGACCATCAGCCGCGCCGGCACCGAACCGAAGGCGGCGAAGGCGTTCTCGTGGCAGGCCAGGAAGAACTCCATCTCCTGCGACACGGTGAACTCCAAATACATGCGCCGGCTGTAGCAAAGGACCATCACGAAGAAGCTCAGGCGACGCCGCGTGTTGCCGACAGCGACGGTGCCGAGCTCACCCCAGTCGACTTGTGCGCACTCGCCGGGCTGGAAGTCCAGCTTGAGGAAGGCCGGCTGCTGTCGCGGTCGAATGCGATGCACGTAGTCCTTGATGATGGTCAGGCCGCCGTCGAAGCCGGCCTCGGCCAGGCGCTGGTAGATCTGCTGGGCGCTGTAGGGGTGGGCATCGAGCCAGCGCACGATCTGGCCCTTGAAGGCGTCGAGCTTGCTGGCGCGCGGCACGGCCTTGCGCGCTCGGAACTGTTCGACCTCGGCGCACCTGGCTACCGTGCGCACGTCCAGGCCCAGCGCACGCGCGGTCTGCGCCACCGTGAGTTGCTGGCGCACCAGATGGTCGCGGATGCGGCAGAAGGTCTCGTAGTCAACCACGGCGCGCTTGAGCCTGCTGCAGCAGCATGGCCAGGCTCACGGGCTGGCCGGCGGCAGCGCCCGGCGTACGCGGTGCCGGGCGCGGCGCCGCCGCCACGGTCCCCGGCAGGGCCAGCACCTGGTACAGCGGCGAGCGATAGGCGATGAGATCCAGCTCGATGAGCTGCTGGCGTGCCGCAGCGAACTGCTCATCACTCAGGCGCAGCCGCCGCGCCAGCGTCGGGGCGCCGTAGTAGCTCAGGCCCTGGGCGTTCGCCACCGTGACCAGGAACAGATACAGCGCGGCCGAGCGCGCCTCGCAGCGGTCGATGAAGTGCTGCTGTACGAGCGCCTGGTCAACCCAGCTGAACTGCTCGGGGACCTGGCGCAGCCGCTCGGGCCGAAGTAGCTGTTTGATGGCCTTCACC
>JAYSLR010000239.1:0-4781 GCA_043725365.1 Rhizobacter sp.
CCGGTGCACATCGTGCGCGAACTCAACCAGGTGCTGAAGGCCAGGCGCGCGCTCGAGGCGCTGTCCGCGAGTGCCGGTCACGCCGACCGGCCGGTGCGCGTCGAGGATGTCGCGCACGCGCTCGGCAGGCCGGTCAAGGAGGTCGACGCGCTGCTGAAGTTCGCCGAACAGCCGACCTCGCTGGACGCACCGATCGAGCGCCACGCCGGCGAAGGCGGCGGCGACTCGGTGCTCGACGGCGTCGCCGACGACGGCGCGAGCGACCCGATGAGCCTGACACTGTCGAACGAGGTCGAGCTGCTGCTGAATCACGGCCTGGACGAACTGAACGAGCGCGAGCGCGAGGTCGTGGCCGGTCGCTACGGCCTGGGCGATCGCGAGCCCGAGACGCTGGAGGTTCTGGCCGAGCGCCTCGGCCTCACGCGCGAACGCATCCGCCAGATCCAGCAGGAGGCGCTGTTGAAGCTGCGCCGCCGCATGCTGCGCCAGGGCGTCGATCGCGATTCGATCTTCTGATGCCGGCGCCGCGGTTGACGCCTGCGCTGACGCGCCGCATGGCCGATCTGCTCGACCGGATCCGGCGCGCAAACCGGCCGCCGTTCCACACGATGCAGCCGGTCGCCGCGCGCCAGGCCTACGAAGCGGCCGCCGAGATCCTCGAGCTGCCGCGGGCGCCGCTGCGGCGCGTCGACGATCTGGCGATCCCAGCCAGCGACGGCACCCCGCTGCGCGCGCGCCTGTACGCCGACTCGCGCGACCCCTTGCCGGTGCTGCTGTACCTGCACGGCGGCGGCTTCACGATCGGCAGCTTAGAAACCCACGACAGCCTGTGCCGCCAGCTCGCGCTGCGCAGCGGCGCGGCGGTGATCGCGCTCGACTACCGGCTCGCGCCGGAGCAGCGCTTCCCGGTCGCGGTCGACGACGCATGGGCCGCGCTGCGCTGGCTCGCCGCGCACGGCACGACGCTCGGCCTGGACGCCACGCGTCTCGCGGTCGGCGGCGACAGCGCCGGCGGCACGCTCGCCGCGGTCTGTGCGATCCATGCCCGCGACATCGGTCTGGCGCTGCGCCTGCAGCTGCTGATCACGCCCGGCGCGGCCGCATTCACCGACACGCCGTCGCACGCGCAGTTCGCGCACGGCTACCTGCTCGAGGCCGAAGACATCGCATGGTTCTTCGACCAGTACATCGATCGCGCACGGCGCCACGACTGGCGCTTCGCGCCGCTCGAGGCGGCGGCGCTCGACGATGTCGCGCCGGCCTGCGTGGTGCTGGCCGAGTGCGACCCGGTGGTCGACGAGGGCCTGGCGTACGCCGACCGGCTGCGCGCCGCCGGCGTGCCGGTCGAGCTCGAACTCGCGCGCGGCGTGACCCACGACTTCATCAAGCTCGGCCGCGTTCTGCCCGAGGCCGGCGTGGCACAGGCGCTGATCGGCGCCGCGCTTCGAGCCGCATTCAACGACAGCCCGTGAAAGCAGACCCCGCATGAAACGAAGCGATTTCCGGTATCTCGATCGCCTGCGCGTGCGCTGGGCCGAGATCGACGCGCAGAAGATCGTCTTCAACGGCCACTACCTGATGTACTTCGACACCGCGGTGGCCGGCTACTGGCGCGCGCTGGCGATGCCGTACGCGAGCACGCTCGATCAGCTCGGGGGCGACCTGTTCGTGCGCAAGGCCAGCGTCGAGTACGAGGGCTCGGCGCGCTACGACGACCTGCTCGATATCGGCATGCGCTGCGCGCGCGTCGGCAACTCGTCGATCCTGTTCAGCGGCGCGGCCTTCCGACAGGACGAATTGCTCGTGTCCTGCGAGCTGGTCTACGTGTTCGCCGATCCACAGACGCAGACCTCGAAGCCGGTGCCCGACGCGCTGCGCTCGATCCTGCAGGCCTTCGAGGACGGCGAGGCCATGGTCGAGGTGCGTGTCGGCACCTGGGACGCGCTGCAGCTGCACGCGCGCGCGATCCGCACCGAGGTGTTCATCGACGAGCAGAAGATCCCGCTCGAGATGGAATGGGACGACGCCGATGCGGGTGCGGTCCACGCCGTCGCGCTGAACCGTTTCGGGCGGCCGCTGGCGACCGGGCGGCTGCTGCGCGATGCCAGCGGTGTGGCACGCATCGGCCGCATGGCGGCGCTGCGGTCGCTGCGCGGCAGCGGCGTCGGCCGTGCGGTGCTCGATGCGCTGCTGCAGGCCGCCGCGGCGCGCGGCGACCGCGAGGTGCGCCTGCACGCGCAGACGAGCGCGCAGGGCTTCTACGCGCGCGCCGGTTTTGCGCCGATCGGCGCGGTCTTCGAGGAAGCCGGCATGGCGCACATCGAGATGGCGCGACCGCTGTAGCTGGCGCCACCGCGGCGTTCAGGCGGTGGCGGCTTCGGCGCGCACCGCCACGTCGTGTTCCGAGACAGGCGCCAGCTCGACCGGACCGGGCCCATCGTCTTCGACGTAGCGCGGCGGCCAGTTGCGCAGCCGCGAACGCCGCAGGCCCACGGCCGCGCCGGCGGCGTCGAAGCTGCGCTCGTAGACGTGCGTGACCGGATGGCGCGCGGTCTTCTCGGTGATGATCAGCGTCGAGCAGCGCGTGCCGTAGCGCTGCTCCGGCGTGCCGATGAACGCGGCCGACAGCTGACGCTCGCGCTCGAGCGCAATGCCGGTGTGGGGCAGCGCATCGTCGGCCGCGAGCGTGCGGTCGGCGAGCGCGGCGAACAGCCGCGTGGCGAGGCTGTCGACCGACGCGGCCGCGTCCATCGCCGCCTGCAGACGCGTCTTCAACGCGCCGACCTTCGGCCACGGCGCATCCAGCCCGCCGTTCGACAGGCCATACAGGCCGCGATCCAGGCGCTGCGGATGCGGTTCGGTGTTGGATGCCCAGAAGCATTCGCCGCGGCGGAAATCCGCGGCGATCAGGTTGAAGGCGTTGTAGCCGGACAGGGCCGTGCGCATCCAGAAGTCGCCGGTTTCCTCGCGCCCGGCGAGCCAGTCGGTGACGACGCGGCCGCGCGACGGCGCGCCGGCTTCGGGCGGCAGCACGCCGCGCACGTTCGTCAGCAGCGCGAGGCGGCCGTGCGCGGTCAGGCCCATCCAGGTGCCGCCGGATTCGAGGTCGCGGCCGCTGAGGATCGCCGGGTCGCCGAGCTTCGGTGCCCACCACGCGAGGCCCGCGGTCGGGCGCTGGAAGAACTCGTCGCGGTTCGACGCCACGACCAGCGGGAAGCGCCGGCTCTGGTCGATCGCGAGGGCTACGAGACACATGCGGTGAACACCTCGGTGTGGCGCGGCCCGTCGAGCAGCGGCCCCAGCACGGCGGCCCGGGCCTCGATCACCGACTGGAGTTCGGCAGTGACGCCGGCGGGTTCGCGCATGGGGTCGGTCGAATAGGTTTCCATCCACGTCTGCAGTTCGTCGGCGCCGCCGTCGCCGGCGGGCCGATGCAGCAGCCGCGCGATCAGCGGCGGGTACTGCGCTCTCAACTGCGCCTGAAACTCGAGCACCAGGCTTGCGGCGGCCTCGGCATCGATCGAGCGCAAACGATAGTAGATGAACAACTCGCGCATCGTGAACCGGGCCCGCGCGCGATGCCGTCCGCTTGTGAATTGTTGACGAATGCGGACCCGGCGAGGCCGCGCGGCTTCAGGCCAGCAGCGCCGCTTCGCTGGGCAGCGCGTAGGGCAGGGCGGCGAGGCGCAGGACCGCACCGTCGCCGCTGCCCGCGTGCAACTGGCCCGACTCGAGCGCCGCGAGCTTCACCTCGACCAGCGCCGCGCATCCGGCGCGATCGATCAGCGGCGCGGCGTTCACGACCATGCCGGCGGGCTGGCCCGCGTCGGCGCTGTGAAAGACCTCCTGGCCGGCACCGAGCAGCGCATCGGATTCGAACAGGAACATGCGCCGCTTGATCGTGCCGCGGTACTGGCTGCGCGCGACCACCTCCTGCCCGGGGTAGCAGCCCTTGCGGAAATCCACGCCGCCGACGACCTCGTAGTTCAGCATCTGCGGCACGAACTGGTCGACGGTCGCGGCCTCGATCAGCGGGATGCCGGAGCGAACCTCGAGCAGCCGCCACGTGTCGAGCGTCAGTGCGGGTGCGAGCGGCAGCGGCAGGGCGGCGTCGCGCAGCACGACACAGCGCGGCACGCCGTCGACATCGGGCAGGCGCAGCACACTGCCGCCTTCGGTCTCGTGCCGGGCCCAGACCGGCGACTCGTTCGTCCAGCGCGCCGCCGTGGCGCCGGCCGCGCCGAACAGGCGCAACTCGGCCGACGCGTCCGTCAGCTTGCACTTGGCCCGCAGCACGAACATCGACAGGCGTTTCAGCGTCGCCGGCAGCACGCTGGCCGCACAGGCCAGCAGCAGTTCGTCGTCGGCGAGCTTGCAGACCACGAAGCTCGCCTGCAGCCGGCCCTTGGCCGAGCAGAAACCGGCCAGCCGTGCCTGCGACGCGTCGAGCGTCGCGACGTCGTTCGTCAGCTGGCCCTGGAGGAAGCTCACGGCGTCGGCGCCGCGCGCGCGAATCAGACCCCAGTGGCTCAGCGCCACGAGGCCGTCGATGGTCAGAGGCATGTTCATGGCCGATTATCATCAGCGCCCATGATTCTTGTTTCATCAGGGTTACGGCGCGCGCGCGCTGCGTGCGGCATGCTGGGCCGATGAAGTTCTGGCGTGGGTTCGCGGCGCTGTCGCTGCTGCTGGCGCTCGGCGCCGCGGGTGGCGCCGCGTGGTGGCTGAACCGCCCGCTCGATCTGGCGGTCGAGTCGGTCGAAGTGTCGATCGAGCCGGGC
>JAYSLR010000240.1:0-2086 GCA_043725365.1 Rhizobacter sp.
CGTGCCCTTGCGGTTTAGCAGCCGCTCCCAGCCGGCCGCACGCAGCCACGCGTCGAGCCGGTCCTCGGGCACGCCGGCCTTCTTGAAATCGTGGAACCGAACCTCGCGCCCGTGCTGCGCGAGCCATGCCCGCGCCTTCTTGACCGTGTCGCAGTTCGGAATGCCGAACAGCGTCGGCACGGCGCTCACCAGCCCTTCCCCTCGGGCGCGTCGCAGGCCGGATCCTGGCCCATGCCGGCTTCGGTGACGCGCCGGGTGGCGTCGCTGATCGACACCTGGAACCAGACGCAGTCGCCGCCGAAGTAGCGGTAGTTCCAGACGTGCAGCTTCTGCCATGGCACATTGAAGGCGTGGGCCGGGTGGCCCAGGCGCATCAGCACCTCCTGCTCCGGCATGCCCGGTACGATGGTCGCGAAATTCGGCTCGGTCAGGACCTGCTGCGACGAGACCAGCAAGCCGTTCTTGTCGAAGTCCAGCATGTCGGTGCGCTTGCCGAACGAGCCGCGTGCGAACTCGAGCCGCGTGCCGCCGGCAGGCAACGCGTACTCGCCGGTCGGGCCGGTCAGCGCCTGGCGCGCCTTCGCGATCGGTGTGCCGGGCGGCAGGCCACCCGGCGCGAACACCGCGCAGCCGGCCAGCACGGTCGTCAGCGCCATGGCCATGAAGCGCGCACGCCGTTTCGGGAGCCATCGGTTCAGCATCTTGTTCTCCGCGAATCCATCATGGCCATTCTGACGCCGGCTGGGTGCGCAAGTTTCATCGCCCGCGTGCGGCGTCCATAGAATCGTCGCATGAGTCTCGACACCGCCGACCTGCCCTTCGTGCAGCCGCTCGCGCACGGCATCCGGGCGATCGACACCGGTTTTCATCGCGCGCACTTCGACGCCAGCTACCTGATCGTCGAGAGCGGCCGCGCCGCGTTCGTCGACACCGGCCCGAACGATTCGGTGCCGCGCCTGCTGGCCGCGCTGGCCGCCGCCGGGCTCGCGACCGAGGCCGTCGACTGGGTGATCGCGACGCATGTCCACCTCGACCACGCCGGCGGCGCCGGCCTGCTGATGCAGCAGCTGCCGCGCGCGCGGCTGGTCGTGCACCCGCTGGGCGCGCGGCACCTGATCGACCCGGGCCGGCTGATGAACAGCGCGCGCACCGTCTACGGCGACGACGAGGTCGCGCGCACCTACGGCAACGTGGTCGGCGTGAGCGCCGAGCGCGTGCTGCGCACCGCCGACGGCATGATCCTCGAGCTGGCCGGCCGGCCGCTGCAGTTCATCGACACGCCCGGCCACGCGCGCCACCACCATTGCATCTGGGACGCGCGCAGCCGCGGCTTCTTCACCGGCGACACCTTCGGCCTGTCGTACCGCGAGTTCGACACGGCCCGCGGCGCGTGGCTGATGCCGACGACGACGCCGGTGCAGTTCGAGCCCGAACCGCTGCGCGCCTCGGTGCGGCGCATGCTGGCCTACGAACCCGACTGCATGTACCTGACGCACTACGGTCGCGTCTCCGAAGTGGCGCGCCTGGGCGGGCTGTTCCTGACGCAGCTCGACGCGATGGTCGCGCTGGCCCTGGCGCTGGCCGACGACGAGCGGCGCCACCAGGCACTGATGGACGGCCTGCTCGCGATCCACCTCGCGAGCCTGCGCACGCACGGCTGCACGCTGCCCGACGAGCGCGTGCGCGAACTGCTGCTGCTCGACAACGAACTGAACGCCCAGGGCCTGGCCGTCTGGCTGAACCGCCGCAAGCGCTGACCGGAGACTGCGCATGAGCACCGTCAACTTCCACCTCGAGGACCGCGTCGCGATCGTGACCGGTGCGTCCCAGGGCATCGGCGCGGCCTGCGCCGAGCGGCTCGCGCAGGACGGCGCGGCCGTCGCGCTGTGGGACGTCGACGACACGCGCGGCCAGGCGCTCGCTGCCGACCTGCTCGCGCGCGGCCGGCGCGCGCTCTACCAGCACTGCAACGTCGCCGACAAGCGCGAGGTCGATGCCGCGCTCGCCGCGACGCTGCAGGCCTTCGGCCACGTCGACGCGCTCGTCAACAACGCCGGCATCTTCAGGGCTGCCGACTTTCTCGACA
>JAYSLR010000241.1:0-3161 GCA_043725365.1 Rhizobacter sp.
TCCCCGCCAACGGCGGCACCCCGACGTCGCCGCTGGGCACGGTGCCGCTCAACATCCCGGCCTCGACCAACGCGGCCGGTGCGTCCACGCTGCCGATCAGCGGTGTCGCGCTCGACCTGACCGGCGCGACGCAGTTCGGATCCAGCTTCGGCGTCACCAGCATGGCGCAGGACGGCTATGCCGCCGGCCAGCTCGTCAGCGTCGCGATCGAGAAGACCGGCATCGTGACCGCGACCTACTCGAACGGTCAGTCCAAGGCGGCCGGCCAGCTCGAGCTCGCGACCTTCCGCAATCCGCAGGGCCTGAGCCCGCTGGGCGGCAACATGTGGGCACGCAGCTATGCCTCGGGCGACCCGACGGTGGGCACGCCGAACACCGGCAACATCGGCTCGCTGCAGGCCGGCGCGCTCGAGGAATCGAACACCGACCTGACCAGCGAGCTCGTCAACATGATCACCGCGCAGCGCGTCTACCAGGCCAACGCGCAGACCATCAAGACCGAAGACCAGATCATGCAGACCCTGGTCAACCTGCGCTGATCGCCGCGCTGACCCCGCTTCGCTGAGGGCTTGTCATGGACCGCATGATCTATCTGTCGATGTCCGGCGCGAAGGCGACGATGCAGCGCCAGGACACGCTCGCCAACAACATCGCGAACGTCTCGACGCCGGGCTTTCGCGCGGAGTTGCAGGCCTTCCGCGCGGTGCCGGTGCTCGGCAGCGGCGCGAGCACGCGCGTGTACTCGCTCGAGACCACCACCGGCTACGACAGCACACCCGGCGTCGTCACCGCGACCGGCCGCAACCTCGACGTCGCGGTCAAGGGCAACAGCTGGCTCACGGTGCAGGCGCTCGACGGCACCGAGGCCTACACGCGCGGCGGCTCGTTCGAGGTCTCGAACGACGGCACGCTGACCACCCGCAGCGGCCTGCCCGTGATGGGCGACGGCGGCCCGCTGCAGGTGCCGCAGAATTCCGCGATCAGCATCGGCGCCGACGGCACCGTCAGCGCGAAGGGCGTGGACGGCAAGAGCACCGCCGTCGGCAAGCTCAAGCTCGTCACGCCGGAGACGCCGCTGACGCGTGGCGAGGACGGCCTGTTCCGCGCCGCCGACGGCGAGCTCAGTGCCGATCCCGCGGCGCGCGTGCAGGACGGCGCGCTCGAAGGTTCGAACGTCAGCGCCGTCGAGTCGATGGTGGCCATGATCTCGGCCGCGCGCCAGTTCGAGGCGCAGCTCAAGCTGGTCTCGACCGCCGAGGCCAACGACAAGTCGGCTGCACAGCTGCTCGGCGCCAGCTGAGCGGCGCGAGCCCGCGCTCGCGCTCGCGCGCACCCTGTCGCGATTGCCCGGTGCCCGGCGCGGCCGAACGGCGCGCCTTAAACTCCTCGGAACAGACCCGTTCTCTTCCAGGAGCCTCGCATGACATTCACCCTCGGCACGGCGGACGACAAACCCGCCAAGGCAGACAAGGTCGACAAGCTCGAAGAGCAGCTGTCGTTCAAGTCGCGCTTCGTGCTCGTCTTCGGCGAGATCACCGACACGCTCGCGCACGCGACCTGCCGGCGGCTGCTCGCGCTGTCGGAAGATTCGGAGGCGCCGATCACGATGCTGATCTCGTCGCCGGGCGGCCACGTCGAATCGGGCGACGCGATCTTCGACGTGATCCGCTTCGTGCGCGCGCCGGTCACGACGGTGGGCAGCGGCTGGGTCGCGAGCGCCGGCGCGCACATCTTCCTCGCGCCGCCGAAGGAGCGCCGCCTGTGCCTGCCGAACACGCGCTTCATGATCCACCAGCCGGCCGGCGGCGCGGGCGGCCAGGCCACCGACATCGCGATCCAGGCGAAGGAGATCCTGCGCGCCCGCGAGCGCCTCGCGCGCGTGGTCGCCACCCAGACCGGCCAGCCCTACGAGAAGGTCGCCGCCGACATGGAGCGCGACTACTGGATGAGCGCCGACGAGGCGATCGCCTACGGCATCGCCGCGCGCACGATCGAGCGTCAGAAAGACCTCGGCTGAGGCTGTCGCTGTCGATCGCGTGATGCCGCAGCACGAGGCCGATTCCCGCTATGCCTGGACGCGGCTGATCGTCACGCTCGCGCTGATGACGATCGGCAGCGGCGCGATGTACGTCGTTGCGGTGGTGCTGCCGGCGGTGCAGGCCGAGTTCGGCGTGGCGCGCGCCGACGCGTCGCTGCCCTACACGCTGATGATGGTCGGCTTCGGCCTGGGCGGTGTCGCGATGGGCAGAATCGCCGATCGCGTCGGCGTGATGTGGGTCATGCTGATCGGCGCCTTCGGGCTGGGCACCGGCTTCGTCGCCGCCGGGCTGTCGGGCAGCCTGACGGCCTTCGCGCTCGCGCACGGCCTGCTGCTCGGCGCGCTCGGCAGTGCCACGACCTTCGCGCCGCTGGTCGCCGACACCTCGCTGTGGTTCGTGCGCCGGCGCGGCATCGCGGTGGCGATCTGCGCCAGCGGCAACTACCTGGGCGGCGCGATCTGGCCGCCGATCGTGCAGCACTTCGTCGCGAGTGTCGGCTGGCGCCAGACCTACATCGGCCTGGGGCTCTTCAGCGCGCTGACGATGGCGCTGCTGGCGCTCGCGATGCGCCCGCGCCCGCCGCCGAATTTGGCCGCGCCGGCCGCGCGCGCCGGCGGGGTGCTGCCGTCGACGCGGCCGTTCGGCCTGTCGATGGGCCACGCGCAGACGCTGCTGTGCATCGCCGGCGTCGCCTGCTGCGTCGCGATGGCGATGCCGCAGGTGCACATCGTCGCGTACTGCAGCGACTTGGGCTTCGGCGCGGCGCGCGGCGCCGAGATGCTGTCGCTGATGCTGGCATGCGGCATCGTCAGCCGGCTCGTCTCGGGCCTGGTCTGCGACCGCATCGGCGGGCTGCGCACGCTGCTGCTCGGCTCGGTCCTGCAGGGCCTGGCACTGCTGCTGTTCCTGCCGTTCGACGGCCTGGTGTCGCTGTACGTGATCTCGGCGCTGTTCGGGCTGTTCCAGGGCGGCATCGTGCCGAGCTACGCGATCATCGTGCGCGAGCACTTCCCGGCCGCCGAGGCCGGCGCGCGCGTCGGCACCGTGATCATGGCCACGCTGTTCGGCATGGCGCTGGGCGGCTGGATGTCGGGCAAGGTGTTCGACCTGACCGGCTCGTAC
>JAYSLR010000242.1:0-2434 GCA_043725365.1 Rhizobacter sp.
GGTCAACAGCATGCCGACCAGGCCGACCGAGACGGTGACGGGGAAGCCGATCGCGAAGATGTTCATCTGCTGCGCGACGCGCGAGATGATGCCCAGCACCAGGTTGACGAACAGCAGCATCGCCACCATCGGCAGTGCGATCCACAGGCCGAGGCGAAACACTTCGGCGCCCCAGACCTGCGGCTGCACCGCGCGCAAAAACGCGAACGGCTCGGGCCCGACCGGGAACACCTGGAAGCTCTGCACCACCGCGGCGATCAGCGCCAGGTGGCCGCCGGTGACGATGAAAAGCCAGCTCACCGCAACGCCGAAGAAGCGGCTCGTCGCGGTGGCCTCGCCGCCGGTCATCGGGTTGAAGAAGCCGGCGAAGTTCAGGCCCATCTGCAGGCCGATGATTTCACCGGCGAACTCGACCGCGCTGAAGACGATACGCACCGCGAAGCCGAGCGAGATGCCGATCAGCAGCTGCTGCACCACCGCGAGCAGCGCCGGGGCCGAGTCGAGCGCGATCACCGGCATGGCCGGCAGCGTGGCCTGGGCGCACACCGCGATCAGGAACGCGAGCGCCACCCGCACCCGCGCCGGCACGCCGCGCTGCGCGAACACCGGAAGCGCGCTGAACAGCGCCAGCACACGCAGGAACGGCCACAGCAGCGGCGTGATCCACGCTAGAACCTGGGTGTCGGTGAAGGTGAGCATCGGTCAGGCGGTGAGACTCGCGAATCGAACTTGCCGCGAAGGCACGAAGACGCCAAGAAGGTTAAGGTTCTTCGCTTTCTTCGTGCCTTTGCGCCTTTGTGGCAAACCTTCCCGTCGCAGCGCTCAACCCACCGCCGACGGGATCGACTGCAGCGTGCGTTGCAGGTACTCAACCAGCGTGGTCAGCATCCACGGCCCGGCGATCGCCAGCGCGGCGATGGCGCCGATCACCTTGGGAACGAACGACAGCGTCACTTCGTTGATCTGGGTAGCGGCCTGGAAGATGCTCACGACCAGGCCGATCAGCAGCACGGTGAGCAGGATCGGCGCGGAGACCAGCATCAGCAGGTACAAGCCCTGCTGGCCGGCGGTGAAGACTTGTTGTGCGTCCATGGCGGGCGGGTCCGGGGTCGGTGGGTCAGGTCGCGAAGCTCGCCGCAAGCGAGCCCAGCAGCAGGTTCCAGCCGTCGGCGAGCACGAACAGCATCAGCTTGAACGGCAGCGCGATCAGCACCGGCGACAGCATCATCATGCCCAGGCTCATCAGCACGCTGGCGACGATCATGTCGATGATCAGGAACGGAATGAAGATCAGGAAGCCGATCTGGAACGCGCTCTTCAGCTCGCTCGTCACGAAGGCCGGCACCAGCACCTTGAACGGCACGTCGGCGGTCTTCACGGCCGGGTCGACCTTCGCGAGCTTGGCGAACAGCATCACGTCGGCCTGGCGCGTCTGCTTCAGCATGAACGCGCGCATCGGCACCTCGCCGCGCTGCAGCGCCTCGTCGAACGCGATCTTGTTCTCGCTGTAGGGCTGGTAGGCCTCGGCGTAGACCTTGTCGATCGTCGGCCCCATCACGAAGAAGGTCAGGAACAGGCTCAGGCCGATCACGACCTGGTTCGGCGGCGCCGCCTGCGTGCCCAGCGCCTGGCGCAGCAGGCTCAGCACGATCACGATGCGGGTGAAGCCGGTCATCAGCAGCAGCACCGCGGGCAGGAACGACAGCGCGGTGAAGAACAGCAGCGTCTGGATCGGCACCGAGTAGCTGGTACCGCCCGCGCCCTGGCCGATCACCAGCGGCAGGCTCGCGCCGCCCGTGGCTTGCGCTACAGCGGCGGCCGGAACGGCCGACAACACCGTCAAGGCCGCGAGCGTGCCGAGCCGGCGCACGCGCGCCGAAAGAAACGCGCGCTCACTGGTCACCGACGTTCCCCTTGTCCTGGCGCAGCCGGCCCAGCAGCTGCGCGAACGCGGGCATCGCGGGTGTCGCGGCGCCTGGCGCCTCCGGCTGCGCCTCCATCGTGTGCAAGGTCGTGATGCTCTGCGCGGTCACGCCGAGCACGAGCCAGCGGCGCGAGTCGCCCTGGCCCACTTCGACCGTGACGATGCGCTGGTTCGCCGACAGCGGCAGCGCGGCGATGCTGCGCATCAGGCTGCCCGATGTCGCGCCACCCATCGGCGTGCGCTTGAGCAGCCACAGGGCCACCGGGATCATCGCGACGATCGCGACGAACCACAGCAGGGAGTTCAATCCGTTCGAGATCATCTCAGTTCCCGCCGGGCCGCCCCAAGGAAACTGGCGCCCCCTCGGGGGGCAGTGAGCGAAGCGAGCGTGGGGGCTTCATATCTTCAGCCCCGGCTCAGGCGGCGCATGCGCTCGCTCGGCGTGACGATGTCGGTCAGGCGGATGCCGAACTTGTCGTTCACGACCACGACCTCGCCCTGCGCGATCAG
>JAYSLR010000243.1:0-8541 GCA_043725365.1 Rhizobacter sp.
CACTGGCCACGCTCGACGCGAACACCCACCTGCACGTCAGCTTCGATGTCGACTTCCTCGACGCCGCGATCGCGCCGGGCGTCGGCACCACGGTGCAGGGCGGCCCGACCTACCGCGAGGCGCAGCTGTGCATGGAGATGATCGCCGACACCGGCCGCCTCGCCTCGCTCGACGTGATGGAACTGAACCCGGCGCTCGACGTGCGCAACGGCACCGCGATCATCGCGGTCGACCTGATCGAGAGCCTGTTCGGCAAGAGCACGCTGATGCGCAAATAGCGCGGCCGCTTCTCAGCCGCGCTGCGATCGGCGCGGCGGTGGCGCGCCGTCGGGAAGCGCCCCGAGCAGATCGAGCAGCGCACGCACCCTGGCGGGCAGCAGGCGATTGCCGGGCATCACCGCGTGGATGGGCGTCGGCGCCGGGCGGTGACGCGGCAGCACCTCGACGACCCGGCCCGCGTCGAGCGCGGCCTGCGCCATGTTGTCGGGCACCTGGGCCAGGCCGAGACCGAGTACCGCGGCCTGGACCATGGCCTCGCCGTCGTTGCAACGCAGCCAGGGCCGCGGCTGCATCTCCAGCGCGCGACCGCGCACGCTGAACTGCTGGGGCCGGTCGCGACCACTGCTGTGCATCCTGAAGACGATGTGGCGGTGCGCGGCGAGCGCGGCCGGCGTGGCCGGCGTGCCATGGCGGCGCAGGTAGGCCGGCGCGGCGATCAGCACCAGCTGCTGGCTTGCGAAGCGCCGGGCCGCGAGGCTGGAATCCTGCAGTTCGCCGATGCGGATCGCGACATCGATGCCGTCCTTCACGAGGTCGGCATAGCCGTCGGAGAAGCGCAGGTCGAACTCCAGGCCCGGGTGCCGCTCCAGCAGTTGCGCCAGCACCGGCAGCATCACCTGGCGGCCGAACACGATCGGCATGTCGATGCGCAGCGTGCCGCTGGGCGAAGCGCCCACGCCGGCGGCCTCGGTCTGCAGTTCGTCGAGTTCGGCCAGCACGCGCTGGCAGCGATGGAACAGGCGCTCGCCGTCGGCCGTCAGCGTGACCTGGCGCGTGGTGCGGTGAAACAGCCGCAGGCCGAGCGACGCTTCGAGCCGCCCCACCGCCTTCGCCAGCGTCGACGGTGCGGTTCCCATCTCGCGCGCAGCAGCCGCGAACCCGCCGCGCTTCGCCGTCTCGGCGAAGGCCCACAACGCCGGCAATCCCTTCATCGCCTCTCCATTGAAGAAATTCTGTCGGCAATGTTATGCCATCGCCGCATCTTCTCCTGCGGACGAAAGACGCGAACACTGGCGACACCGCGATACGGCGGTACCGGCATCCCGCCCCACTTCTCTTCTGGAGCCATCATGTACGTGACCCGACAAGAAACGCCGAGCCCCGCGCCGATTCCCGGCATCGACCACGCCACCTGGGCCGGCCAGGACCAGGGCCTGACCCAGATCTCGATCTGGCGCCAGCGCGTGGCCCCCGGCGCCGCCACGCCGCCGCACCAGCACGATTGCGACGAGGTCGTGCTGTGCCTGGCTGGCGAGGGCGAGCTGCACATCGACGGCCGCGTCGAACGCTTCGGCGCCAACTGCACGCTGATCCTGCCGCGCGGGCTACCGCACCAGGTCTTCAACACCGGGCCGGAACCGATGGAGACCGTGGGGATCTTCGGCGCATCGCCGGTCGGGACCTTCCAGCCCGATGGCGCGGTCCTCGCGCTGCCCTGGCGCAGCTGAGCGGGCCGCGCGATCCGTCCCGCGCGGCGCACGCGGGCGCGCCTTCAGCAACCGATCGAGCCGATTCCATCAGCGGCAGCTCGAACGGGCTCGGCACCTCGGTCTGCGCCTGCGTCAGCAGCAGGTTGCCGGCATCGCACTTCGCGAGCATCTCGTAGAACAGCGAGCTCGACGCCTGCAGCTGGCGCGTGCTCTTGGGCTGACCCGGGTAGCCGGTGAAGGCCACTCCGGCGACGCATGCGATCTCGCGGAAGCGCCGTCGCGCGAGCTCGCTGCTGTTCAGGCTGACCAGCACGTCGTGCAGCAGGTCGGTCTCGCCGAACAGCGTCTGATCCAGCAGCGATGCGACGTCGATCGGCACCGCGCTGAGCAGCTCCAGCCTGTTCGCCAAGAGCACGCCGATGCGCTCGTAGCCCGAGGGGGTGCAGCGGCGACCCCTCGGGTTTGGGATCGACAAGGCGCGCCGGACAAGGCATATTGACGCCCCGGTTCCCTGGAGAGTCCCGAGATGCCTTCGCCACGGCCGCATCGACAGGCGCGCGTCGCGCGGGGTCTGCGCTCGCTGAGCGCAGCGCTCGCGCTGGCGTGCGGCGCCGGCCCGGCCCTATCGACCCCCGATCCGAACCGCGTCACCGAGTTGCGTGAAGAGGCGCTGGCCGTTGAGGTCGGCAGCGGCGTGGCCAAGGACGCTGCACTGGCCGTGGCCCGCTACTGCGAGGCCGCCCGGCTGGGCGATGCGATCTCGCAGTTCAACCTGGGCTGGCTCTATGCGAACGGCCACGGCGTGCCGCGCGACGACGGGCAGGCCGCGTTCTTCCTGCGCCTGGCCGCCGACCAGGGCATCGAACAGGCCGCCAACGTGTTGCGCCTGATGGGCGAGCCCGATCCGGTGGCCGCGCCGCCGCAGTGCATGCGCGACCCGACGGTCGTGCTGCCGCCGGCACCCGCCGCAGACGCGGCGCCGCCCGTTCCGGTGGTCGCGCCGAAGCCGATCGTCGCGCTCGTCGACAAGATCGCGCCGAAGTTCCGCGTGCCGCAGCCGCTCGTGCTGGCCATCATGAAGGCCGAGTCGAACTTCGACAGCGAGGCGCTGTCGCCGAAGAACGCGCAGGGCCTGATGCAGCTGATTCCCGAGACGGCGCTGCGTTTTCGGGTGAGCAACGCGCTCGACCCGGTGCAGAACATCCGCGGCGGCATGGCCTACCTGCGTTGGCTGCTCGCCTACTTCGAGGGCGACGTGGCCCTGGTCGCCGCGGCCTACAACGCCGGCGAAGGCACCGTCGAACGCTACCGCGGCGTACCGCCGTACCTCGAGACACGCGCTTACGTGAAACGCATCCTCGCGGCGGTCGGCTCGGCGGCGCAGCCGTTCGACACCCAGGTCGTCGCACCCTCGCCTTATCTGGCAGAAATTCGCGAGCGGCAGCGCGCGCGCGTTGTCATCCCCTAGCCTGCCGCCCGATCGGCGGCGCGTTCCATGTCCTGCAGCAGCCGGTCGAGCCGGTCCTTCAGCTTCTCGGTCGAGAGCTTCTCGCGGAAACGCTCGACCATCAAGGGCAGCGCGAACGGGCTCGGCACGGCCAGCTCGACGAACTCGACGCGCTGGCCGCGCATGCGCGCCAGGCTCGCGGCGAGGCGGCCGATGTCGAGCTCCTGACTCAGCACCTCGGTCTGCGCCTGCGTCAGCAGCAGGTTGCCGGCGTCGTACTTCGCGAACACCTCGTAGAACAGCGAGCTCGAGGCCTGCAGCTGGCGCGTGCTCTTGGGCTGACCCGGGTAGCCGGTGAAGACCAGCCCGGCGACGCGCGCGATCTCGCGGAAGCGCCGGCGCGCGAGCTCGCTGCTGTTCAGGCTGGCGAGCACGTCGCGCAGCAGCTCGGCGTCGCTGAACAGCGTCTGGTCGATCAGCGGTGCGGGGGCTATCGGCACCGCGCTGAGCAGTTCCAGCCCGACGTCGTTGATCGAGATGCTGAAGGTGTTCGGCGCATCCTTCGCGAGCCGCCAGGCCAGCAGGCTCGCCAGGCCGATGTGGGCATTGCGGCCGGCGAACGGGTAGATGAACAGGTGCTGGCCCTCGCGCGACGTGTAGCGCTCGATCAGCAGCGTCTTCGGCGTCGGCAGCTTGGACAGGCGCAGCTGCGTCTCCAGCATCGGCCGCGCCGCCTCGAGCTCGGGCTCGCCCATCGTGTCGATGCGCTCGCCCTGCGCGGCGCCGGCCAGCACCTCGAGCATCGCGTCGGCGAGCTCGTTCGACAGCGGCATCTTCGCGCCGGCCCAGCTCGTGACCACGCCGCGGGGCTTGTCGGCGCGCCGCACGTAGGCGGTCATGTCCTGGGTGCGGATGTACTCGAGCGTGCGCCCGGCGAACACGAAGCAGTCGCCGGCGCGCAGCCGCGCGATGAAGCCCTCCTCGACGACGCCGATGCGCCCGCCGCTCAGGTACTTCACCTGCATCACCGAGTCCGAGACGATCGTGCCGACCTGCAGCCGATGACGCCGCGCGATGCCGCGGTCCGGCACGCGGTAGACGCCGTCCACGAGCCGCACGCGGTGGTACTCGGGATACGCCGCGAGGCTCGCGCCGCCCTGCACGACGAAGGCCAACGCCCACTCGAATTCGGCGGCCGTCAGCTCGCGATAGGCGTGCGCCGTGCGCACCTCGGCCCGCATCGCCGCCGCCTCGAAGCCGCCACCGAGCGCGACGGTGACGAGGTGCTGCACCAGCACGTCCAGCGGCTTGGCCGGCGTGGTGCGCTTCTCGATCTTCCCCGCATGCGCCGCGCGCCGTGCCGCGACCGCCTCGACCAGCTCGAGCGTGTTCGTCGGCACCAGCGTGATGCGGCTCGCGCGCCCAGGCGCGTGGCCGCTGCGGCCGGCGCGTTGCAGCAGCCGTGCGACGCCCTTGGCCGAGCCGATCTGCAGCACGCGCTCGACCGGCAGGAAGTCCACGCCCAGGTCCAGCGACGAGGTCGCGACCACCGCCTTCAGCCGCCCTTCCTTCAGGCCGAGCTCGACCCACTCGCGCACCGCCTTGTCGAGCGAACCATGGTGCAACGCGACGACGCCGGCCCACTCGGGTTTCTCGGCCAGCAGCAGCTGGTACCAGGTCTCGGCCTGCGAGCGCACATTGACGAACACCAGCGTCGTGCCCGAGCGCTCGATCTCCGCAACGACCGGCAAGCGCATCTGCTTGCCGAGGTGGCCGCCCCACGAAAACCGACCGGGCTGGTCGGGCAGCAGGGTGTCGATCTCGATCGCCTTGTCGACGCGGCCCTGCACGAGCACGCCCTCGGTCCGGCCGAGCAGCACCTGCATCGCCTCGGGCAGGTTGCCGAGCGTCGCGCTCAGGCCCCAGACCGCGAGCGTCGGGTTCCAGTGCCTGAGCCGCGCCAGCGCGAGCTGCACCTGCACGCCGCGCTTGTTGCCCATCAGCTCGTGCCACTCGTCGACGATGACGGTGTGGACGCCGGCGAGCTCATCGCGCGCGTGCTCGCGCGTCAGCATCAGGCTCAGCGATTCGGGCGTCGTCACCAGCACGGTCGGGAAGCGCCGGTCTTGGCGCGCGCGCTCCGCGGCGCCGGTGTCGCCGGTGCGCATGCCGAGGCTCCAACTGCTGTCCAGATCCGCGAGCGGCACCTGCAGGGCGCGCGCCGTGTCGGCGGCGAGCGCGCGCATCGGCGTGAGCCACAGCACGCCCAGCGGCGGCGCAGCTGCCATGCAGGAGCCACTGCGTTGCCCTGTCGCGCCCAGTGGCACGCCGAGCGCCAAGGCGCGCGCGAGCGCGCCGAACCAGACCGCGTAGGTCTTGCCGGAGCCGGTGCTCGCGTGCAGCAGGCCGCTCCGCCCCTGCGCGAGCGCGGCCCAGACCTCGCGCTGGAACGCGAACGGAATCCAGCCGCGCCGCGCGAACCAGGCACTGCCCGGGTCCGGCGCGTCGCCGTCGCCGCTCACGGCGCGGTCTTCGCGCGCGCCGCCAGCGCCAGCGCGACGCGCTCGATGCGCCCCTCATGCAGGCTGGCGACGCTGAAGCGCGCGCCGTGCCAGTCGATGCCGTCGCCCTCGACAGGGTCGCGCGCGAGGTTGTCGGCGAGCCAGTCGCGCAAGGTGATCGCCGCGGCGGCTTCGGGCAGCGGCAGCTGGAAGAACCCGAACACGTCGACGAGCGGCAGATCGGCATCCAGCGTCAGCCGCCCCTGCACCGCGCGGTGCGCGGGCGGCGGCGTCTCGGGCGGCAACACCACGCGCAGGCGCTTCGCGACCCAACCCAGGGTCGTGCCCTGCAGCAGCAGCGACGCCAGCACGACCGCGAACGCGGCGTTGAAGAAGCGGTAGCTGTCGGGCACCTTCTCGATCAGCGGGAACAGCGCGAGCACGATCGGCACCGCGCCGCGCAGCCCGACCCAGCCAATGAACAGGCGCTCGCGCGCACCGAATCCCATCGGCCACAGGCACAGCCACACCGCGAGCGGCCGCGCGACGAAGATCAGCACCGCGGCCACCGCCAGCGTCGGCGCAAGCGTCAGCAGCATGTCGTGCGGCGAGACCAGCAGCCCGAGCAGCAGGAACATCGTCGCCTGCGCCGCCCAGGCGAAGCCGTCGAGCGCCGACGACGCGGCGTGCGCGGCCGGCTCGGCGCGCGCGCGCAACCGCAACCCGAACAGGTAGATCGCGAGAAAGCCCGAGCCCTCGACCAGCCCGGCCACGGCGAATACCGCCAGGCCGCCCGAGACGATGATCAGCGCCAGCACGCCACCGTGTTCGACCGTCAGCGGCAGGCGCCCGAGCAACCAGGCGACGAAGGCACCGCCGAGCAGCCCGAACGCGGCGCCGAAGCCGGCCTGGCGCGCGAACAGCCACAGCGTCTGCGCGACACCGCTGTCGGACTTCAGCGTCGCGATCAGCGCGAGCACGAGGAACACCGCCATCGGGTCGTTCAGGCCCGACTCGAGTTCGAGCGTTGCCGAGACGCGCTCGCTCAGGCGCACACCGGTCTGGCGCAGCAGCGAGAACACCGCCGCGGCATCGGTCGAACCGACGATCGCGCCGAGCAGCAGGCCGTGGCGCCAGTCGAGGTGCATCGCGCTCATCGCGACCGCACCGACCATCACCGCGGTCAGCGCGACGCCGACGGTCGCCAGCAGCAGCGCCGGCCGCACGCCGGCGCGGAAGGTCTCGGCGCGCGTGCTGATGCCGCCCTCGAGCAGGATCACCGCGAGCGCGGCGTTGCCGACCCAGGCCGAGAGCTGCGCGTTGTCGAAGCGCACGCCGATCGGCCCGTCGACCCCGACGAGCATGCCCGCGATCAGGAACACGAGCAGGAACGGCAGGCCGAGGCGGGTCGACAGCACGCCCGCCAGCAGGCTGACGAAGACCAGCAGCCCGCTGGCGAGCAGCAGCAGGTTGAATGCATGCATGGCCGGCGACCTTAGCAGAGCGCGTTCAGGCGGGCGGCGCGCCCGCGGTCACGATCCAGCCTTCGAGCGGATCGATCGCCGCGGGCAGCCCGTGGTTCGGCCGGGTGCTGGCCCACGCCGCCTGCATCAGGCACAGCACCGCGTCGAGCCGGTCGCCGCTGGCATCGGCGATCAGGGCCTCGCGCTGCGCGTGCGTCAGCTTCAGGCGCAGCGCCAGGCGGGTGCGGCCCTGGTCGAGCGCGTCGACGAGGTCGATGCGGGCGATCAGGCGCTCGGGCGTCTGCTTCGCGCGCTCGTCGCTCTTGTACGGGCGCGTGCCGAGGCGCTCGCGCGCCAGCAGGCCCGGGTAGCCTTCGAGCGCGACGCGCGCGCGGTCGCCGTCGTGCAGCCCCGGCAGGTGGACGCCGGCCTCCAGCAGCAAGGGCACGCCGGCGTGCAGCATGAACGCGACCGGCGGGTTGACCCACTTCATCGACGGCGACGAGCCCGCCGGAGCGTCGGCCGCGCGATGCGCGAACTTCGACCCGGCCGGGCGCGCGTCGCAGAACCCGGCGAACGTGGCGCGGATCTCGTCGCGCGACAGCGCCGCGTAGTGGCGCATCAGCGGCGCCCACTGCGTCGGCCAGCCGAGCGCGAGCACGAGTTCGCGCGGCAGGCCGAACGGCAGGTCGAACACCCCCAGCCACGGCCCGGGCGTGCGCAGCCAGCGCGCCAGGCCGTCGAAATCGGCGAAGGCCTCGAGGCGGTCGAGGCGCACGGCACCGTGCGCGAGATGGCCGAGCGCCAGCGTGATCGGCTTGCGCCGGGTCGGCCGGCTCGTGAAGTCGACGCCCGCGAGCACGGGAAAACTGCGAGGCGCACCGGTCATCGCCACGGGTAGAGTCGAAGCAGCTTCATTCCCGCACTCTAACGAGACCCCGCCCATGGCCGCACCGGACAACAGCAAGGACACGACCGCCACCCCGCCCGCGCCCGCCCCGGCCGAACCGAAGGAACACCTCGTCGTCACCGAGCACCGGCTCGTCGTCGGCAAGAAGACGCTGGAGTACACCGCGACCTGCGGCACGATCGTGCTGCGCGACTACACACCGAGCTACGACGCGAAGGACGCCACGGCGCGCAAGCCCGACAAGGCCACCGCGAGCTTCTTCTTCGTCGCCTACACGCTGAAGGGCGCGAAGAACGCCGCCCGGCGCCCGGTCACGTTCAGCTTCAACGGCGGGCCGGGCTCGAGCAGCGTCTGGCTGCACCTGGGCATCCTCGGGCCGCAACGCGTCGCCTGCGACGAGTTCGGCCACGCGCCGCCGCCGCCCTACGCGCTGGTCGACAACGAGCACACGCTGCTGACCGACAGCGACCTCGTCTTCATCGACCCGGTGGGCACCGGCCACTCGCGCATG
>JAYSLR010000244.1:0-6590 GCA_043725365.1 Rhizobacter sp.
GCGCCGCCGGGAAGCTCTTCTGCAGCATGCTCATCAGCGGGATCGTGCCGCCCTGGCCGATGTAGCCGCAGGGCGCGCCGTAGTGCGCCTGCGAGGCGGTGTTGAGCGCGTCCTCGAGCCAGGGTGCCAGGCTCGGCGCGTTCCAGCCGGTCGCGCCCTGCGCACCGACCCTGCCGTCCGCGGCGAACGTGACCTTGGCGTTGTACGGCGCGTTGTCCTCGAGCAGGGTCTTCAATCGGGCTGCGGCCTCGTTGCCGTCGACCAGCGGCGGCAGGCGCAGGCTCAGCTTGAACGCGGTGTACGGGCGCAGCACGTTGCCGGCGCTCCCGAGTTCCGGAAAACCGTCGGCGCCGGTCACGCTCAGGGTCGGCTTCCAGGTGCGGTTCAGCAGCGCCTGCAGCGGGTCGGTGGTGGTCGGCAGCGTCGCGCCGCCGTCGGCGCCGCAGGCCCATGGGAAGCGCTTCCAGACCTCGTTGCCGAGGATCTGCGCGGTCGCGCGCGTCTGCTCGATGCGGTCGGCCGGGATCTCGCAGTGGAAGCTGCGCGGCAGCAGCTCGCCGGTCTGGCTGTCCTCGAGCCGGTCCAGCACCTGGCGCAGGATGCGAAAGCTCGACGGCACGAGGCCGCTCGAATCGCCCGAGTGCACGCCCTCGGTCAGGATCTCGACCTTGAGCACGCCGCTGACCATGCCGCGCAGGCTCGTCGTCAGCCAGAGCTGGTCGTAGTTGCCGGCGCCGCTGTCCAGGCAGACGACGAGGCTGACGTTGCCCAGGCGCGGCTTCAGCACATCGATGTAGGCCGGCAGGTCGAACGAGCCGCTCTCTTCGCAGCTTTCGATGATGCCGACGCAGCGCGGCCGCGGGATGCCCTGCGCATCGAGTGCCATGATCGCCGTCAGCGCCGCGTAGACCGCGTAGCCGTCGTCGGCGCCGCCGCGGCCGTAGAGCAGGCCGTCGATGTACTTCGGCGTCCACGGCCCGAGCTCGTTGCGCCAGCCGTTGAACTCGGGCTGCTTGTCCAGGTGCCCATAGAGGCAGATCGTGTCGGCACCCTGGTCGTTCCCGCCGGCCTTCGTCGCCGGCACCTCGAAGAAGATCACCGGCGTGCGGCCCGGCAGGCGCACGACCTCGAGCTTCAGGCCGGCGACGCGCCGGCTCTCGACCCAGCTCGCGGCGTCGCGGACCACCTTCTCGATGTAGCCGTTCTTCACCCAGTCGGCGTCGAACATCGGGCTCTTCGCCGGGATCGCGATGTAGTTCGTGATCATCGGGACGATCTCGTCGTCCCAGGCACGGTTCGCGAACTGCGCGATCGCGCCGGCTTCGTCGGGCTGCACCGGCAGCAGGGGGTCACGAGCGTTCATGGCGGTCTCCGGCAAGCCAAGCTCGCAGTGTAGAACGCCGGGCTATCCCGATCAGCGCGCGGGGCGACCCGGCATCCTGGCCAGCCACTGCCCCAGCACCGCGAAGACCTGCGCCTGCTCGGGCTCGTTGAAGATCTCGTGGTACAGCGCCGGGAAGGCCTGCGCGGTCAGCACGTCGGCGGGCGCCGCGGCCGCGAACGCCGCGCTGCCGGCCGGCGCGACGCAGCGGTCGCTGCCGGCGTACATCAGCAGCGTCGGCACGCGCCATTGCGGCGCATGCGCGCGCACGAACGCGCCGGCCTCGACCATGAAGCGCACCAGCTTCGGCGTGACGCGGTCGTGCACCAGCGGGTCCTCGATGTAGGCCTGCACGACGGCCGGATCGCGCGAGATCGCCTCCGGCTTCAGGCCGTTGCCGACCGCGCCGTTCGGGGCGATCGCGCCGAGCACCGCGAGCAGCAGTCTCTGCGCGCCGCCCAGCCCGAGGTCGAGCGCCGGCGACGAGAGCACGAGCGCGTCGACGACGCGGTGCCACTTCGGCGGCTTCGGCTCCAGCCCGGCCGCGACCATCCGCGCCGCGACGAGGCCGCCCATGCTGTGCCCGAGCAGCACCAGCGGGCCGCGCTGGCGCACGCGCAGCGCGTCGATCACCAGCGCCAGGTCGCGCAGCAGGTCGTCGGGATGGTGCAGCCGACCGCGCGGGCCCTCGCTCGTGCCGTGGCCGCGGTGGTCGTAGCCGACCACATGGTGGCCGCCGCGCAGCAGCTGTGCCGCGACGTGCTCGTAACGCCCGATGTGCTCGCCCAGGCCGTGCACGATCAGCACCGTGCCGCGGGCCTGCTCGCAGGGCCAGTCGCGCACGTGGAGCTTCAGACCGTCGGCGGTGGTCAGGGTCGACATCGGCGGCAGTGTAGGCTGGCAGCCTCGCGCAGCGCATCCGGGGAACACCGATGAACGACTTCTTTTCGCTCGGCACCGAGGCCGGTGTCGCCCACCTGCAGCTGAACCGGCCGGACCGCCTGAACACGATGGCGCCGCCGTTCTTCCCGGCGCTGCGCGACGCGGTGCGCGCGCTGCACGACGCCGGCGAGGTGCGCGCGCTGGTGATCTCGTCGACCGGCAAGCACTTCTGCGCCGGCATGGCGCTGGACGTGTTCGGCGCCGGCGACACGCTGCTCGCGACCGCGACCGCGCGCGGGCGGCTGAACTTCCAGGAGACGCTGCGGCGGCTGATCGACTGCTTCAGCGCGCTCGACGAGGCGCGCTTCCCGGTGATCTGCGCGATCCAGGGCGGCTGTGTCGGCGGCGGGCTCGATCTGGCCACGGCCTGCGACCTGCGCGTGTGCAGTGCCGACGCGTTCTTCACGGTGCAGGAGATCCAGATCGGCATGATGGCCGACTTGGGCGTGCTGCAGCGCCTGGCGAAGATCGTGCCGCCGGGCATCGCGCGCGAGATGGCCTACACCGGCGAGCGCCTCGGCGCCGAGCGCGCGCTCGCGGTCGGCCTGGTCAACGCGGTGCGGCCGGACGCCGACGCTGCGCTCGCGCACGCGCTGGCGCTCGCGCGCGGCATCGCCGCGAAGTCGCCGCTGGCGATCGCCGGCAGCAAGCTCGCGCTGAACCACGCGCGCGACCACGGCACCGCCGCCAGCCTGCAGCAGATGACGCTGCTGCAGAGCGCGATCTTCGACACCGACGAGATGGCGCTGGCGATCGAGGCCTGGAAGGCCAAGCGCGCGGGCGCGTTCGAGGCGCTCGGCGCGGTCGCGTCGCTCTGACGGCGCACGTTCGCCGGGGCCGCTGCGACCCGTCGCTCAGCGCGCGTTGCGACGTGCGACCCAGTAGGTCGCGCCCTGCGGGCCGTAGCGCTCGGCATGCGGCGTACCGTTCGCGAGCGCGAAGGTGTCGCCGGGAAGAAGGTGCCGGGTCTCGTCACCGCAGCTCAGCCACATCTCGCCCTGCACGACGATCGCGCTCGCGTCGAACGGGTGGGTGTGCGTGGCGACGACCTGCAGCGCCGCGTAGTCGCGCACCAGCACCTCGTCGGCCCCGCCGGCGCGCGCGTCGCGCTCGAACTCCTCGAAACTCGGCAGCGGCTTCATGCGGCGCTCCCGGCGCGCGCGGCGCTCATCTGCTGGCGCCGCGCCCCGCCCTGGCGTTCGAGCATCCAGCCCGGGTACTCGGCCGGCAATGCGCTGGCCGTGTCGAGCCTTGCGAGCTCGTCGGCGCTCAGCGTCACCTTGGTCGCGCCGATGTTGTCGGCGAGTTGCTCGGCGCGCTTGGCGCCGATGATCACGCTCGTGACGGCCGGCTGGTGCAGCAGCCACGCCAGTGCGATCTGCGCGACCGACACGCCGTGCGCCTGCGCGATGTCGCGCATCGCGTCGACGCAATCCCAGGCGCGCGCGCGGTTCACCGGCGGGAAGTCGAAGCTCGTGCGCCGGCTGCCGGCCTCGCCGGTCTGGTCGCGCCCGTACTTGCCGCTCAGCAACCCGCCGGCGAGCGGGCTCCAGACCATCAGCCCGAGGCCCTCGCTGCGCAGCATCGGCACCAGCTCGCGCTCGAGGTCGCGCCCGGCCACGGTGTAGTAGGCCTGCAGCGATTCGAAGCGCGTCAGGCCGTGGCGCTCGGCGATGCCCAGTGCCTTGACGATCTGCCACGCCGCCCAGTTCGAGACGCCGACATAGCGCACGTGGCCATGCCGCACCAGCTGGTCCAGGGCGCGCACCGTCTCCTCGATCGGCGTGGCCGGGTCGAAGCCGTGGATCTGGTACAGGTCGATGTGCTCGAGCTGCAGCCGCTTCAGGCTCGCCTTCACGCCGTCGGCGATGTGGCCGCGCGTCGCGCCGCGCATGTTCGCGCCCGGCCCGGTCTCGCCGAACACCTTGGTCGCGACGACGACGCTGTCGCGCGCGACCTTCAGGTTCTTCAGCGCCTGGCCGGTGATCTGTTCGGAGGCGCCGCCCGAATAGACGTCGGCGGTGTCGATGAAGTTGATGCCGGCATCGAGCGACGCGCCGATCAGGCGCTCGGCATCGGCCTGCTGCAGGTCGCCGATCTGGCCCCAGATGCCGGCGCCGCCGCCGAAGGTCATGGTCCCGAGGCACAGCTCGGAGACGAACAGGCCGGTGCGGCCGAGGGGATGGTTGCGCATGCGGAACACTCCTTCGCTGAACGACGCGGGCCGCGTCGTGCGGCCCGTTGCCGGGTTCAGCATAAGCGCGGGCGCCGATTCGTGCAGGCGCACCCCGTGGCGACCCTCAGTTCGTCGTGCCCGGCTCCGACCAGCCGCCGCCCAGCACCTTGTACAGGGTCACCAGGTTCTGCACCTGCGCCGCCTGCACCTGCACCGTCGCCTGCTGCGCCGCGAACAGCGTGCGCTGCGCGTCGAGCACGTCGAAGTAGTTCGCCACGCCGTTGCGGTAGCGCAGGTCGGCGAGCCTGAAGCTGGCCTGCGCCGCGTTCGCGACGGCCGCCTGGGCGCGCAACTGCTCGCCGAGCGTCGCGCGCCCCGCGAGCGCATCCGAGACCTCGCGGAACGCGGCCTGGATGGCCTTCTCGTACTGCGCGATCGCGATGTCGCGGTTCGCCTTCGCCACCTCGAGGTTCGCCTGGTTGCGGCCGGCATCGAAGATGGGCTGCAGCAGCGTGGCCGTGCCGGTGAGCGCGAAGCTGCCGCTCTTGAACAGGCCCGACAGCTCGGTGCTGGCGGTGCCGGCGTTCGCGGTCAGCGAGATGCGCGGGAAGAACGCGGCGCGCGCGGCGCCGATGTTGGCGTTCGCGGCGCGCAGCTGCTGCTCGGCCGAACGCACGTCGGGGCGGCGCGTCAGCAGTTCGGAGGGCAACCCGGCCGGCAGCTCGGTCACGCCCTGCTGCGCCGCCAGCGGCAGCGCCGCCGGCAGGTCGGTCGGCAGCGGCTGGCCGACCAGCAGCGTCAGCGCGTTCTCGTCGAGTGCGCGCTGACGCTGCGTCTGCGCGAGCGCGGCGCGCACGGTCTCGAGCAATTGCTCGGCCTGGCGCACGTCGACCTCGGAGGAGGCGCCGTTGTCGAAGCGCAGCCTGGTCAGCCGGAACGAGTCCTCGCGGGTCTTCAGCGTCTCGCGTGTCGCGCGCAGCAGATCGTCGTCGGCGAGCAGGCCGACGTAGGTCGTCGCGACGCCGGCGATCAGCGAGATCTGCGCGGTCTTGCGCGCCTCCTCGGTCGCGAGGTACTGCGACAGCGCGGCCTGGCTCAGGCTGCGCACGCGGCCGAAGAAGTCGAGCTCGTAGCCCGTCACCTGCACGCCGACCGCGTAGCTGTTGGCGAGGTGGCCGTTCGATCCCGGCTGGCGCTGCGCGGTCGCGCCCGCGCCCACCGTGGGCAGTTCGTCGGCGCGCCTGACCTGGTACAGCGCACGGGCCTGCTCGATGTTCAGGATCGCGACGCGCAGGTCGCGGTTGTTCGCGAGCGAGAGCTCGATCAGGCGCTTCAGGCGCGGGTCGGCGAAGAAGCGCTGCCATTCGATGTCGGCGGCGGCCGCCATGCCGGGCGCGCCGGCCGGCGTCAGCTCGGGCGCGTAGGCCGGCGCCACCGGCGCCGCGGGGCGTTCGTAGGTCGGGATGAAGCTCATGCAGCCGCCGAGCAGCAACGTGCCGGCCAGTGCGCCGAGCCGGCCGGCACGTCGAGCGAACGCGCGCTTACTCATGGGATCCCTCCTTCGCGCCCGCCGGCGGGGCCGGCTTGCCGTCCAGGTCGTGCGCGTACAGGTGGCGCTGGCGTTCGCTGCCCTTGAAGATGCGGCGCACGACGACGAAGAACACCGGCACGAAGAACACCGCGAGCACGGTCGCGGTGATCATGCCGCCCATCACGCCGGTGCCGATCGCGCGCTGGCTCGCCGAGCCGGCGCCCGACGACACCACCAGCGGCAGCACGCCGAGGATGAACGCGATCGAGGTCATCAGGATCGGCCGGAAGCGCAGGTGCACCGCCTTCAAGGTCGCTTCGATCAGGCCCATGCCCTCGGCGTGCAGGTCCTTCGCGAACTCGATGATCAGGATCGCGTTCTTCGCCGACAGCCCGATCACCGTGATCAGCCCGACCTTGAAGAACACGTCGTTCGGCAGGCCGCGGAAGCTGGCGCCGAGCACCGCGCCGAGCACGCCCAGCGGCACCGCGAGCAGCACGGAGAACGGGATCGACCAGCTCTCGTACAGCGCCGACAGGCACAGGAACACCGCGAGCAGC
>JAYSLR010000245.1:0-6526 GCA_043725365.1 Rhizobacter sp.
TCCCGGTGGCGATCGGCGTCGTGATGTTCACGCTGATGATGACCTGGAAGCAGGGCCGCCGCCTGATGACGGCGCGGCTGCGCGAGGACGCGATCGACCTGAAGAGCTTTCTCGAGGCCGTGTTCGTGAGCCCGCCGGCGCGCGTGCAGGGCACCGCGGTGTTCCTGGTCAGCGACCAGGGCATCACGCCGAACGCGCTGCTGCACAACCTGAAGCACAACAAGGTCCTGCACGCGACCAACCTGTTCGTCACGGTCAAGCAGCACGAGGTGCCGTGGATCGGCTTCGACAAGCGCTGCGAGATGGAGTCGCTCGGCCACGACTGCTGGCAGGTCACGCTGAACTTCGGCTTCAAGAACGAGCCCGACGTGCCCGAGGCGCTGGCGCTGCTCGAGCGCCGCGGCTGCGTGATCGACGAGATGGACACCTCGTACTTCCTGTCGCGCGACATCGTGATGCCCACGATCGGCAGCGGCATGGCCGACTGGCGCGAGAAGCTGTTCGCGAGCATGCACCGCAACGCCGCCGGTGCGGCCGACTTCCTGAGCCTGCCGACGAACCGGGTCGTGGAGCTGGGGTCGAAGCTGGAGATCTGACGCGCGGTCCACGCGCGCCGCTATCCTCGTGCGATGCGCGTCCGATTCGCCGATCTCTCCCTCTCCGCCGCCACCGCCGGCTTCGTCGCGGTGCTGGTCGGCTTCACCAGTTCGGTGGCGATCGTGTTCTCCGCCGCGACCGCGCTCGGCGCCACGCCGGCGCAGATCAGCTCGTGGATGTGGTCGCTCGGTCTGGGCATGGGGCTGTGCAGCCTCCTGCCGTCGCTGTGGCTGCGCCAGCCGGTGATGGTGGCCTGGAGCACGCCGGGCGCGGCGGTGCTCGCCACCGCCGGGGTCGCCGGCGGCTTCGGCATGGCGCAGGCGACCGGCGCGTTCATCGCGTGCGCGGCGCTGATCACGCTGTTCGGCGCCACCGGCTGGTTCGAGCGCCTGATCGGGCGCATCCCGATGCCGATTGCCAGCGCGCTGCTGGCGGGTGTGCTGACGCGCTTCGGGCTGGATGCGTTCGTCGCGATGAAGTCGGCGTTCGTGCTCGTGCTGCTGATGCTGCTGGCCTACCTGGTCGGCCGGCGCTGGTGGGCGCGCTACGCGGTGCCAGGCGTGCTGCTGGCCGGCGTGCTGTACGCCGCGTTCGCGGGCCAGCTGCACCTCGGCAGCGTGCAGTGGGGCCTGACGATGCCGGTGTTCACGAGCCCTTCGTTCAGCCTGCGCGCGATGGTCAGCCTGGCACTGCCGCTGTTCGTCGTGACGATGGCCTCGCAGAACCTGCCCGGCGTCGCCGCGATCCGTGCCGCCGGTTACGACATGCCGATCTCCAAGATCATCACGCTGACCGGCCTGGCCACGCTGGTGCTGGCACCGTTCGGCGCGTTCGCGCTGAACCTGTCGGCGATCACCGCGGCGATCTGCATGGGGCGCGAGGCGCATCCCGATCCGGATCGACGCTACATGGCGGCCGCGGTGTGCGGACTGATCTACTGCGTTGTCGGCCTGTTCGGCGCGGCGGTGACGGGCGTGCTGACGGCGTTCCCGCGCGAGCTCGTCGTCGCGATCGCCGGGCTGGCGCTGCTGGGCAGCATCGGCGGCGGCCTGGCGGTGGCGCTGCGGGACGACGCGCACCGCGAGGCCGCGCTGATCACCTTCCTGGTCACGCTCAGCGGCGTCACTCTGGCCGGCATCGGCTCGGCGTTCTGGGGCGTGGTGGCGGGCGCGCTCGCGCTTTTTGTGCAACAGTGGCGGCCCCGCGCCACTCTCTGATCCGGACCCTCCGATCACGATCATGAAACTGCTGTTCGTCGCCGACCCGCTCGAGAGCTTCAAGACCTACAAGGATTCGACCTTCGCGATGATGCGCGAGGCGGCGTCGCGCGGCCACGAGCTGCTCGCGTGCGAGCCCGAGGACCTGATGTGGCAGCGCGGCGGCCGGGTCAGCGCGCCCGTGCGCAGCTTCACGCTGACCGGTGACGCGCACGACTGGTTCAGGCCGGACGGCGAGGCCCGCATGACCGCCCTGGCCGATGTCGACGCGGTCGTGATGCGCAAGGACCCGCCGTTCGACAGCGAGTATTTCTACGCCACCCACCTGCTCGAGCGGGCCGAACGCGAGGGTGCGAAGGTCTTCAACAGCCCGCGCGCGCTGCGCGACCACCCCGAGAAGCTGTCGATCCTCGAGTTCCCGCAGTTCATCGGGCCGACGCTGGTGACGCGCAGCGAGGCCGACGTGAAACGCTTCCACGCCGAGCACGCCGACATCGTGCTCAAGCCGCTCGACGGCATGGGTGGCATGGGCATCTTCCGCGTCGGCCCCGACGGGCTGAACCTGGGCAGCATCGTCGAGACGCTGAACAAGCACGGCGCCGAGACCGTGATGGCGCAGCGCTACCTGACCGAGATCGTCAAGGGCGACAAGCGCATCCTGGTGATCGGCGGCGAGCCGGTGCCGTTCGCGCTCGCGCGCATTCCGCAAGGCAGCGAGATCCGCGGCAACCTCGCGGTCGGCGGCAAGGGCGTGGCGCAGCCGCTGTCCGCGCGCGATCGCGAGATCGCCGAGGGCATCGGCCCGGTGCTGGCCGCGCGCGGGCTGCTGCTCGTCGGCCTGGACGTGATCGGCGACTGCCTGACCGAGATCAACGTGACCAGCCCGACCGGCTTCCAGGAGATCACGCAGCAAAGCGGCTTCGACGTCGCGAAGCGCTTCGTCGATGCGCTCGAGGCGGCGCTGCAGGCCGCCTGAACGCAGCCCGCGGCGCGGGCTGGGATAATCCGCGTTTCTCCTGAAGGCCGCGCGTTGCGCTGCGGCCGCGCGCGAACCCATGGCTGTGCTGTCCCTCTCCAACGCCCACCTGGCCTATGGCCACGTGGCCCTGCTCGACCATGCGGCGTTCTCGCTCGAAGCCGGCGAGCGGCTCGGCCTGATCGGCCGCAACGGCGCCGGCAAGTCGTCGATGCTGAAGATCATCGCCGGGCTCGAGAAGCTCGACGACGGCCTGCTGCAGATGACGCAGGGCGTGCGCATCTGCTACGTGCCGCAGGAGCCGGTGTTCGAACCCGGCCACAGCGTCTACGAGGCGGTCAGCGAGGGCGTCGCCGAGGCGCGCGCCGCGCGCCAGGCCTACGAGGAGCATGCCGAGGGCGTCGACCTCGACGCGTTGCAGACGCGCATCGAGGCGCTCGACGCCTGGAACTGGGAGCAGCGTGTGGAGACGACGCTGCATCAGCTGCATCTCGACGGCGCGCGCGAGATCGGCGAGCTGTCCGGCGGCATGAAGAAGCGCGTCGCACTGGCCCAGGCGCTGGTCGCGGTGCCCGACGTGCTGCTGCTCGACGAGCCGACGAATCACCTCGACCTCGATTCGATCGCGTGGCTGGAAGAGTTGCTGCGCGGTTTCAGGGGCAGCGTGATGCTGATCACCCACGATCGCGCGTTCCTCGATGGCGTGGCCACCCGCATCATCGAGCTCGACCGCGGTGTGATCCGCAGCTACCCGGGCAACTTCAGCGCCTACGAGCGCATGAAGGAGGAACAGCTGTCGTCCGACGCGCTCGCCAACGCGCGCGCCGACAAGCTGCTCGCGCAGGAGGAGGTCTGGATCCGCAAGGGCGTCGAGGCGCGCCGCACGCGCAGCGTCGCGCGCATCCAGCGCCTCGAGGTGCTGCGCGACCAGCGCCAGAAGCGCCGCGACTCGCTCGGCCAGGTGCGGCTCGAGGTCGATTCGGGCGCGCCCAGCGGCAAGATCGTCGCGGAGCTGAAGGAGGTCTCGCTGCGTTTCGGCGAAAAGATCATCGTGAAGGACTTCAGCGCGACGATCCTGCGCGGCGACAAGGTCGGCCTGATCGGCCCGAACGGCGCCGGCAAGACGACGCTGCTGAAGCTGATCCTCGGCGAGTTGCAGCCCGACAGCGGCAAGATCCGCCAGGGCAGCAAGCTCGAGGTTGCGTACTTCGACCAGATGCGCAGCACGCTGAACCTCGACGCGACCCTGGCCGATACCATCAGCCCAGGCAGCGAGTGGGTCGAGTTCAACGGCGCGCGCAAGCACGTGATGAGCTACCTGAACGACTTCCTGTTCTCGCCCGAACGCGCCAACTCGCCGGTGCGCACGCTCAGCGGCGGCGAGCGCAACCGCGTGCTGCTGGCGCGCCTGTTCGCGCTGCCGGCGAACGTGCTGGTGCTCGACGAGCCGACCAACGACCTCGACATCGACACGCTCGAACTGCTCGAGGAGCTGCTGCAGAGTTATCAGGGCACGGTCTTCCTCGTCAGCCACGACCGGCGCGTTCTCGACAACGTGGTCACCAGCACGATCGTCTGGGAGGGCGACGAGTCGCCGGGCCGCTGGCGCGAGTACGAAGGCGGCTACGAGGACTGGGTGGTCCAGCGCGACCGTGCCCGCACGCTGCGCGAGCAGGCCGCGCGCGCGGCCGGCAAGGGGCGCGACGCGCGCCCTGGCGAGACGGTGGCGGCGAAGCCGGCCGCGGCGTCGCCGCCACCGGCCAAGCCGCGCAAGCTCAGCTACAAGGAGCAGCGCGAACTGGACGGGCTGCCGGGCCGGATCGAGGCGCTCGAAGCCGAGCAGAAGGCGCTGGCCGAGTTTCTCGCGCAGCCCGAGTCGTACACGAAGGACGCCGGCAAGGCGCTGCAGGTGCAGGCTCGGGTGGCCGCGATCGACGACGAGTTGCTGACCGCGATGGAGCGCTGGGAAGCACTCGGCACGCGCTGAGCAGCGCGCCGGCGCCGGCCTTCAGTTCCCGAACCAGCTCTCGCGCACCGCGTCGGGGTGCGAACGGCTGACGATCAGCCCGGCCTGCAGGTACAGCGCATTCAGCAGCCGCGCGGCGCGCTCGCGGTCGAAGGCCGGCCAGGACGCCAGCGCGCTCAGCGAGATCGCCTGATCGCGCAGCCGGGCAATCGCGGCGCGCAGCGCGCCGCTGACCGTCAGCGTCGTCAGGTCGAGCGCCGGCGATACGCGGTAGACCGCCGGGCCGGCGATCTCGGGCAGCAGTTCGCGGCGCGGGCCACGCATCGCCAGCACCCACAGCAGCGGCTCCATCCGGTGGTAACGGCGCGCTTCGCCGACCAGTTCGCGCGCCTCGTCGCCGGGCGGGCGCAGCAGCGCCGGCTCGAGGTGCATCACCTGGAGCTGCGCCAGGTAGCGGTCGACCAGCTCGGCAAGGTCCATCGGGCAGTGCACCAGGTGTTCACGCGGGAACAGGGTCAGCGGCACGACCCGCTGCGCACATTGCAGGTGAATAGTCACTCTCGATGAATGCCTGATGCAGGCGGCGACGGCTTCGAGGATGTCGTGGCGGCCGTCATGCTGCTCGCGCCGCCACAGGTCGGCCCGCAGGGACGGGCTGAGTTGCGACAGGCGCCCGCTCGAGCGGCCCGACAGCGTCTCGGCCTCGAGCTCGTCCAGGTAGCGCCGATACGCACTCGCCTTCAGCAGCTCGGGCTCGCCGAAGGGAATGGTCGAATCGAACAGCTCGCCTTTCATGGAACGCTCATTTTCCCCTGTAACCCGTGCTTACCACACCCCCGAAACAGGTTGGGGCCTGTGGGTGCGCAGGCCGGCGCGCGCGCGGTCGAGCGCGCGCCAGAAGTGCGGGTCCTGCGAGGTCGCGAAGTTGATGCGCATCAGCGTGGTCGGGCGGTGCGTGGCGTGGAACAGCGCGCCCGGCGCGATCAGCCAGTCGTCGAGCATCACCTCGGCCAGGCGCTCGGTGTCGACGCCGACGTCGACCCAGCCGAACAGCCCGCGCGGCGGCGCTGCGAATCGCCCGCCGTGCGCCTCGGCCAGCTTCACGGTGCGCTCGCGCGCCTGCGCGAGACGGTCCATCACGCGCTCTGTGTGGCGCCGCAGCAGGCCCTGCTCGAGGCAATGCGCGAGCGCCAGCTCGGTGATGCCCGGCGTGGTCAGCGTGGTCAGCAGCTTGGTGTCGACCAGCCGCTCGACCAGCGCGCGCGGCGCGGCGATGAAGCCCACGCGCCAGGCCGGCACCAGGATCTTCGAGAAGCCCGAGATGTAGATCGTGCGCTCCAGCGCGTCGAGCGCCGCCATCCGCGGCAGGTGCGCCGGCGCGAGGTGGGCGTAGGTGTCGTCCTCGACGACATGCAGATCGTGCGCCTGGGCCAGCTGCAGCACGCGGTGCGCGGCCTGCAGGGACAGCGACGCGCCGGTCGGGTTGTTGAGCACCGAGACCGTGACGTACAGGCGCGGCCGCTGCGCCGGCTTCTGGGCCTCGATCAGGCGCTGCATCACACCCAGATCGGGGCCGTCCTCTGCGCGCGGCACCGGCAGCACGCGCAGGCCCAGCGCCGCCAGCCGCGCGTACTCGACCGACCAGCCGGGCTCGTCGACCAGCACGCTGTCGCCGGCGCGCAGCAGCGTGCGGGTGACCACGTCGAGCGCATGGGTGGCGCCCAGCGTGGTGACGATCTGCTGTGCCGAGGCGCGCACGCCGAAGTCGGC
>JAYSLR010000246.1:0-5017 GCA_043725365.1 Rhizobacter sp.
GAAGTCGGGCAGCGCGTCCATGTAGCTGTGCGAGTAGCGGCCGCCGTAGTCGATCTGCTGCCACTGGCGCACCATGCCCAGGTAGCGGTTGTTCAGCGAGATGATCTTCACCGGCGTCTTGTACTGCAGGCAGGTCGAGAGTTCCTGGATGCACATCTGGATCGAACCCTCGCCGGTGATGCAGAAGACGTCGGCGTCCGGTTTCGCGAGCTTGATCCCCATCGCGTACGGCAGGCCCACGCCCATCGTGCCGAGGCCGCCGGAGTTGATCCAGCGCCGCGGCTCGTCGAAGCGGTAGTACTGCGCGGCCCACATCTGGTGCTGGCCGACGTCGGAGGTGATGTAGGCGTCGCTGTCCTTGGTGAGCTCCCAGAGCCTTTGCACGACGTGTTGCGGCTTGATGACCTCGGTGCTGTTCTTGAAGGCCAGGCAATCGCGCTTGCGCCACTCGTTGATCTGGCCCCACCAGGCCGAGATGACCGCCTTGTCGGGCTTGGTCTGCGCCTCCCGGACCTGCGCGATCAACTCCTGCAGCACGTCCTTCACGTCGCCGACGATCGGGATGTCGACGCGCACGCGCTTGCTGATCGACGACGGGTCGATGTCGACGTGGATGATCTTGCGCTCGACCGAGGCGAAGTGCTTCGGGTTGCCGATCACGCGGTCGTCGAAGCGCGCACCGACGGCCAACAGCACATCGCAGTGCTGCATCGTCATGTTGGCCTCGAACGTGCCGTGCATGCCCAGCATGCCGAGGAACTTCGGGTCGCTCGCCGGCATCGCACCCAGGCCCATCAGCGTGTTCGTGACCGGGTAGCCGAGCAGGTCGGCGAGTTCGCGCAGCTCGGCCGCCGCGTTGCCGAGCACGACGCCGCCGCCGGTGTAGAGGTACGGGCGCTTCGCGTTCAACAGCAGCTGTACCGCCTTGCGGATCTGACCGCCATGGCCCTTGCGCACCGGGTTGTACGAACGCATCTCGACGCGCTCGGGGTAGTAGAACGGCGCCTTCGCCATCGAGACATCCTTCGGGATGTCGACGACGACCGGGCCGGGCCGGCCGGTGCGGGCGATGTGGAACGCCTTCTTCAGGGTCATCGCGAGCTCGCGCACGTCCTTGACCAGGAAGTTGTGCTTGACGATCGGGCGCGTGATGCCGACCGTGTCGCACTCCTGGAAGGCGTCGAGGCCGATCGCCGGCGTCGGCACCTGCCCGGTGATGATCACCATCGGGATCGAATCCATGTAGGCCGTCGCGATGCCGGTCACCGCATTCGTCACGCCAGGGCCCGACGTGACCAGCGCGACACCGACCTCGCCGGTGGCGCGCGCATAGCCGTCGGCCGCGTGCACGGCCGCCTGCTCGTGGCGCACCAGCACATGCTCGATCGTGTCCTGCTTGTAGAGCGCGTCGTAGATGTACAGAACCGCACCGCCCGGGTAGCCCCAGAGGAACTTGACGTTCTCGGCCTGGAGGCACTTGACGAGGATTTCGGAGCCGTTCGGCTCGGCGGGGGGAGAGGCGCTGGAGTGAAGCGGCTGCGCGGCGGCGGCCCGCTTCATTTCGGTGGGCGAGATGTCCATGTTCGAGAACCTTTGCGAATTTCTCTGACGAAAAACCATCGGTGCGCCTTTCCTCGTCCTCGTGAGACGGGTGTGGAGCCGGGTGGTCGAATCCCTCTGGCGCCCCGGTTGGAGCCGCCAGCGATCGACCAGAACTGTCGTGCAACCGGCGATTATGTCACCGCTTTGCTGCAGCGCGGCAGAGCAACGGGCCGGTTCAACGCGCGATGAGATAATCGCGCCTTTGTTTTCGAGGTCCCGCCTCGTTCGGCAGCAGACGCTCTTGGCATCCGACAAAGAACTCTCCGACTTCCTGAAGAGCGTCGACAAGCGCGCCTTCAAGCGCGCCCTCTACGCGGTGCGCGACGAAGACGCCGCCCTCGACATCGTGCAGGACACCATGATCCGGCTGTCGGAGAAGTACGCCGACCGCCCCGCTGCCGAACTCCCGCTGCTGTTCCAGCGCATTCTGTCGAACGCGACGATGGACTGGTTCCGGCGCCAGAAGGTGCGCAACGCCGTCGTCAAGAATTTCTCCGATTTCGAGTCCGCCGGCGGCGATGGCGACTTCGACATCCTCGAAACCCTGGAGGCGCTCGGGGGATCGCTCGCCTCGGAGAGCGCCGCGGACTCGGTTTCTCGGGCGCAGATCCTGCTAGTGATCGAGGCGGCGGTGGCCGAGTTGCCGGGGCGTCAACGGGAAGCCTTCCTGCTGCGTTACTGGGAGGAACTCGATGTCGCCGAGACCGCCGCAGCGATGGGCTGTTCGGAGGGAAGTGTCAAGACGCATTGCTCGCGAGCTGTGCATGCGTTGTCGACGGCCCTGAAGACAAAGGGGATTTCGCTATGAACCAGAACAACCTTCGCTCCACCGACGGCCTGCCGCCGCCCGCCGCCCTCGACGCCCTGCAGGCGCGCTTTGCGTTGCGCGTTGCCGCCAGGCTGACCGAACGATCGGCCGACCTCGGCCCCGACCTGACCGAGCGGCTGCGCTTCGCCCGTGAGCAGGCACTGGCGCGCGCACGCGCCGCCCGCAGCGCGGAGGCCACGGCAACGGTGGGCGTCAGCCGCGGTGGCGCGGCGATCCTCGGAGTCGCGGGGTCGGGTTGGTGGCTGAAGGTGGCGTCGGTGCTGCCCGTGTTCGCGCTCGCGGCGGGCCTGTTCCTGATCCAGCGCCTGCAGGACAACGCCCAGATCTCGACCGCGGCCGAGGTCGATGCGGCCCTGCTCTCCGACGATCTTCCGCCCAGCGCTTACAGCGACGCCGGCTTCGTCGAGTTCCTGAAGACCCCGGGCGAGTGAGCGAGGTGGTCGTGACCGCAGGCTTGCCCTCGACGCCGTGCCACCGGCGGCGCGCCGGCCTCGCGGCAGCGTTGATCGCGTGCTCGTTCGGGCTCGCATGGTCGGCGCATGCCCTCGCCCAGGGCCCGATTGCGGTCAAGCCAGCGGTCAAGACCGCTGCCAAGCCGGCGGTCGAACATGGCGCGCATTGGTCCGCCCTGAAGCCCGCGCAGCAAGCCGCGCTGAAGCCGCTCGAGCACGAATGGCCCGGCATCGACGCTCGCAGCAAGCAGAAGTGGCTGGAGCTGTCGACACGCTTCCCGAAGCTGACACCCCCCGAGCAGGCCCGCGTCCAGGAGCGCATGACCGAGTGGGCCAAGCTGACGCCGCGCGAACGCGGCGAAGCGCGCCTGCACTTCCAAGAGGCCAAGCAGCTGCCCGCAGAGGATCGCCAGGCCCGCTGGAAGGCCTACGAGGCGCTCTCGCCGGAACAGCGGCAACAGCTCGCCGCGCGTGCGGCGCCGAGCGCCGAGGCCGTACGCCGGCCCGGGCCCGCTGCGACCCGTCCCGACAAAGGCGCGCGCGAAGCGTCATCGCAGGCCAAGTCCAACATCGTGCCGAACTCGTCCTACGCCGCGCCGCCGCGCACGGTCGCGCCAACCGTCGTGCAGGCTCGCCCGGGCGCCACGACCACGCTGATCACCAGGCGGCCGAATCCACCGGGCCACCAGCAGACCGGCATGCCGAAGATCGCCGCGACGCCCGAGTTCGTGAACAGGGCGACCCTGCTGCCGAAACGCGGTCCACAGGGCGCGGCGACGCGCTCGGCCGCGGTGCCCGCTTCCGGGAGCACGCCCCGCCAATGATGCCGCGCGCAGACGAGGGTCCGAGCGCCCTGATGGCGCCGAGCCTGATGCGCCGCATGGCATCGTTCGTCTACGAGGGGCTGCTGCTGTTCGGCATCGGCCTGATCCCGGGCGCGATCGGCGCGCTGTTCTTCGCGCTCACCGGCCGGCAACACGCGTTGCAGCGTGAACTCGCGCTGCAGATCATCGCGGTGCTGATCTACGCGGTGTACTTCGGCTGGTTCTGGTCGGCCCGCGGCCAGACCTTGGCGATGAAGACCTGGCACATCCGCGTCGTCACCGCGCAGGGCCGGCCGCTGAGCCAGGCGCGTGCGCTGGCGCGCTTCGCGGCCAGCTGCGCGTGGGTCGCGCCGGCCGTGCTGATCGCCCACCTGAACGGCTGGTCGCCGCGCGAAACGCTCGCCGCGGTGGGCATCGGCGTGGTCGCCTATGCGCTGCTCGCGCTGCTGCACCCGCAGCGCCAGTTCTGGCACGACGCGCTGTGCGGCACGCGCCTGGTCGACGCGCACCCGGCGCCCGCTGCACCCTGAGCATGCCGGCGCGCGGCACGCCAAAGGCACAATCCGCCTCCATGACGAATCCGCACAAGGGCCGCACCGGCATCGACCGAATCGTTCGCGCGACCGGCTATTCGCTGGCCGGCCTGCGCCTCGCGTACCGTGGCGAGAGCGCATTCCGACAGGAGTTCTGGCTCGCCGCCGTGCTGGTCCCGCTCGCGTTCTGGGTTGGCCGCAGCTGGATCGAGGTGGTGTTGCTGGGCGGTTCGGTGTCGCTCGTGCTCGTCGTCGAGTTGCTGAACTCGGCGATCGAGGCGGCGATCGACCGCGTCTCGCTCGAGTGGCACGAGTTGTCCAAGCGCGCCAAGGACCTCGGCAGCGCGGCGGTGTTCCTGTCGCTGCTGCTGTGCGCAGGCACCTGGCTCGCCGCGCTGTGGCAGCGCTTCACGGCCTGAACCCGAGCCGATCGATGCGCCCGCTCTCTCTGTGTGTCTATTGCGGCTCGCGCCCGGGCGAGTTGCCCGCCTTTGCGCAGGCCGCCCGCGCACTCGGTGCCGAGATCGGGCGCCGCGGCTGGCGACTGGTCTACGGCGGCGGGCGCGCCGGCCTGATGGGCGTGGTCGCCGACGCGGCGCTCGCGGCAGGGGCCGAGGTCGTCGGCGTGATCCCGCAATCGCTGATGGAGCGCGAACTCGGTCACCGTGGCCTGACCGAGTTGCACGTGGTCGACACGATGCACCAGCGCAAGACCATGATGGCCGAGCGCAGCGATGCCTTTCTCGCGTTGCCGGGCGGCATCGGCACCTTCGAGGA
>JAYSLR010000247.1:0-11781 GCA_043725365.1 Rhizobacter sp.
TCTTCAGCGCGCCGTGCGCGAACACCAGCGCGTCGTGCGCGGCGAGCGCCTCGAACTTGTTCGGCGCGCTCTCGAACGGGTGGCCGGTGGCGCGCGCCAACTCGGCCGCGACGCGCGCGCCGAACTCCGGGTGCGCATTCAACCCGGTGCCCACCGCCGTGCCACCGAGCGCGAGCTCGCGCAGGTGTGGGCGGGTCGTGCGCAGGTGGCGGATGCCGTGGTCGAGCTGCGCGACCCAGCCCGAGATCTCCTGGCCCAGCGTCAGCGGCGTCGCGTCCTGCAGATGCGTGCGGCCGATCTTGACGACCTCGGCGAAGGCGGCCGACTTCACCGCGAGCGTCTCGCGCAGCGTCGCCAGGGCCGGCAGCAGGTGCTCCTCGAGGGCGCGCAGCGCGGCCACGCTCATCGCGGTCGGGAACACGTCGTTCGACGACTGGCCGCGGTTCACGTCGTCGTTCGGGTGCACCAGCCGGCCCTCGCCGACCGCGCCGCCGAGCAGTTGCGACGCGCGGTTCGCCAGCACCTCGTTCATGTTCATGTTGGTCTGCGTGCCCGAGCCGGTCTGCCAGACCGACAGCGGGAACTGCGCGTCGTGGCGGCCGGCCAGCACCTCGTCGGCGGCGGCGACGATCGCGTCGGCCTTGACCGCATCGAGCACGCCGAGCGCGCGGTTCACGACCGCGGCGCTGCGTTTGACCAGCGCCAGCGCCAGGATCAGCTCGCGCGGCATGCGCTCGGTCGAGATGTCGAAGTGGTGCAGCGAGCGCTGCGTCTGCGCGCCCCAGAGCGCGTCGTCGGCAACGGCGATCTCGCCGAAGGTGTCGCGTTCGAGCCGGTGGGCAGCGGTGCTGGCGTGCTTGCGCATGGTGTGTGGCGACGGGCGAGCGTCGTGGGACATGTCTTACGTCAAAGTATGCCTGCGTGCCACTGGCAGCGCGGTGCGCCACTGCGACAATGTCCAGCATGTCATTGCTGCCTTACGCACTTGCGCGCCCCTTCCTGTTCGGCCTCGACCCGGAGCACGCCCACGACCTGACGATGGATGCGCTGGCGCGGCTGCAGAACACGCCGCTGCAATGCCTGTGGTCGCAGGCGCGCGTGGCCGACCCGGTCGAGATCGCCGGGTTGACGTTCCCGAACCGGATCGGCCTGGCGGCCGGGCTGGACAAGAACGGGCGCTGCATCGATGGCCTGGGCGCGATGGGCTTCGGCTTCATCGAGGTCGGCACCGTGACGCCGAAGGCCCAGCCCGGCAACCCGAAGCCGCGCATGTTCCGCCTGCCCGAAGCCGGCGCGTTGATCAACCGGCTCGGCTTCAACAACGACGGGCTGGATGCGTTCGTCGCGAACGTCCGGCGGGCGCGCTTCCGCCGCGGCGGCGGCATCCTCGGGCTGAACATCGGCAAGAACGCGGCGACGCCGATCGAGCGCGCCGTCGACGACTACCTGATCTGCCTGGACGGCGTGTACCCGCACGCCGACTACGTGACGCTGAACATCTCGAGCCCGAACACCAAGAACCTGCGCGCGCTGCAGGCCGATGATGCGCTCGATGCGCTGCTCGGCGCGGTGCAGGCGCGGCGCACCCAGCTCGCCGCGCAGCATGGCCGGCGCGTACCGGTGTTCCTGAAGATCGCGCCGGACCTCGACGACGCGCAGATCGGCGTGATCGCCGCGACGCTGCTGCGCCACCAGGTCGACGGCGTGATCGCGACCAACACCACGATCGCGCGCGACGCGGTGAAGGCGCTGCGCCACGGCAACGAGGCCGGCGGCCTGTCGGGCGCGCCCGTGTTCGAGGCCTCGAACCGGGTCATCACGCAACTGCGCGCGGCGCTCGGCCCGGACTTTCCGATCATCGGCGTCGGCGGCGTTATGAGCGCCGCCGATGCACTGGCCAAGGTCGCGGCGGGCGCGAACCTGGTGCAGCTCTACACCGGCTTCATCTACGGCGGCCCGGCGCTGATCACTGCGGCAGCGCGCGCGCTGGCCCGAGGGTCTCCGACATGAAGCGCGTCGCGATTGCCTGGATGACCGCGGCCGCGCTGGCGCTGCTGCTCGGTGCCTGCAGCGTGCTGCCGCGCGTCGTTCCGGACATGGCGCGCAGCTCTGGCGCACCGCAACTCGAGGGCGCCCGCGGGCCGTTGACGGCGGCGCGCAGCAAGGAGATCCTCGACGGCCTGCGCGCCGGCGGCAAGCCGTCCGACGTGCTCGATCGCCACCTCGCGCTCGAGGCCGCGATCTCCGACAGCCCGCTGGTCGCCGGCAACCGGATCGAGCTGCTGCAGGACGGACCGAGCACCTACCAGGCGATGTTCGCGGCGATCGCCGCGGCACGCGACCACATCAACATGGAGACCTACATCCTCGAGGACGACGAGGTCGGCCAGCGCTTCGCGGCCGCGCTGATCGCCAAACAGCGCCAGGGCGTGCAGGTCAACCTGATCCGCGACAGCGTCGGCACGCTGTCCACGCCGAAGGAGTTCTTCCAGAAGCTCGCCGACGGCGGCATCAACCTGCTCGAGTTCAACCCGGTGAACCCGCTGACCGCGAAGTCGGGCTGGGACGTGAACCAGCGCGACCACCGCAAGCTGCTGGTGATCGACGGCCGCACCGCATTCCTGGGCGGCATCAACATCAGCAGCGTCTACTCCGGCGGCTCGTTCAGCCAGGCTTCGAAGGACCGGCCCGGCGGCAAGTTGCCCTGGCGCGACACCGACCTGCAGATCGACGGCCCGGTCGTCGCCGAACTGCAGAAGCTGTTCATCGAGACCTGGGAGAAGCAGAAAGGCCCGCCGCTGCCCGATCGCCAGTACTTCCCCAGGCTCACGCGCCAGGGCAACGACGTCGTCCACGCAATCGGCGGCTCACCCGACGAACCCTACAGCCTGATCTACGCAACGCTGATCTCGGCGATCGACAACGCCGAGAGCGAGGTGCTGCTGACCAACGCCTACTTCGTGCCCGATCCGCAGCTGATCGCGTCGCTGAAAGGCGCGGTCGCACGCGGCGTCGACGTGAAGATCGTGCTGCCGGTGGCCACCGATTCGGCGCTGGTGTTCCACGCCGGGCGCTCCTACTACGACGATCTGCTGCGCGGCGGCGTCAAGCTCTACGAGCGCCAGAATGCGCTGCTGCACGCCAAGACGGCGCTGATCGACGGCGTCTGGTCGACCGTGGGTTCCACCAACCTCGACTGGCGCAGCTTTCTCCACAATCAGGAAGTCAACGCGGTCGTGCTGGGCAAGGACTTCGGACAGCGCATGCGCGCCGCCTTCGATGCCGATCTGGCGGCCTCGAAGCAGATCACGCTCGAGCAGTGGCAGCAGCGTTCGCCGGCCGAGCGCGTGAAGGAGACGTTCGGGCGTCTGTGGCAGTACTGGCTCTGAGCCATTGTCGAGGAGTAATCCGATGAAGACGGCATGGATGAGAAGCGCGGCGATCGCGCTGATGCTGGCCCTGGCCGCGCTGGCGCCGGTGCACGCGCAGGATGCGGCGTCGCTGCGCGCGAAGCACGACAGCCTGCGCGACAAGCTCGCCAGCAACCCGTTCCAGCGCCCCCTGGTGCTCGAATCGACGCAGGCGTCCGGCAACCTGCAGGGCGAGGTCTACGCTGTCGTCGACCAGCCGTTCGGCGTGGTCGGTCCGGCACTGCAGGGCATGAACCACTGGTGCGAACTGCTGATCCTGCACCTGAACGTGAAGGGCTGCAGTTTCGCGGGCCAGCCGCCCGCCGAGGTGCTGAGCCTGGTCGTCGGCCGCAAGTTCGACCAGCCGCTGGACGATGGCTACAAGGTCGAGTTCGCGTACAGCACGCCGGCCGCCACGGCCGACTACCTGCGCGTGCAGATGGCCGCGGAGACCGGCCCGATGGGCACCCGCGACTACCGCCTCGCCCTCGAGGCCGTGCCGCTGGACGACAAGCGCAGCTTCATCCACATGTCGTATGCCTACGGCTACGGCACCGCAGCGCGGCTGGCGATGAGCGCCTACCTCGCGACCGCGGGCCGTGACAAGATCGGCTTCAGCATCACCGGCAAGGCCGACGATGGCAAGCCGGTCTACATCGACGGCGTGCGCGGCGTCGTCGAGCGCAACACGATGCGCTACTACCTCGCGATCGAGGCCTACCTCGGATCGCTTTCCGCGCCGCCCGGCGAGCAGCAGGAAAAGCGTCTGCGCGACTGGTTCGCCGCCACCGAGCGCCACCCTGCGCAGCTGCACGAAATCGACCGCGACGACTACCTCGCGATGAAGCGCCACGAACTGCAGCGCCAGAAGGCCGGTGCGGCGAAGTGACGCGTCAGAACACGTCCAGCGTCGGGAACGCCGGGTCGGCACGCAGGCAGCTCGACAGGTAGAGCGCCAGTCCGAGGTCGCCGCTCCAGAGCGAGAAGCGGTGCGAACCGTGCGCCCGCCGTTGCGCTTGCGACTGCTGCAGCGCGTGCATCGCGAAGGCGCGCGCCCGATCGAGCCAATGCGCCTCGCCGGTCATCGCGTGCAGCTTCAGCAGTGCGTAGCCGTTGCCGTCGGTGCCGTGGCACAGGCCCGGCGGTTTGGTCAGCGGGCCGGCCATCCACACCGCCCGCGCGCCTTCGGCGAGCAGCTCGCGCAACGCCGGCAGGCGTGCCGACGCGAGGCGGCAGACGATGCCGGGCGCGCCGTGACAGTCCTGCATCAGCGGCTTGTCGGGAAAACCGCGAACCGCCCGGTCGAAGTCCGGCTGCCAGTTGGCGGCGTCGCCCTCGCGCATGGCCGCCAACGACAGCGTCTGCAGGCTGCGCGTCTCGAAGCGCTCGACCAGGTCGGCATCGAGCCAGCGTGCGCCACGCAGGACCGGGTACACGTTGCCCGCGAAGCCGTGGCCGGCGCCGAGATAATCGAGCTGCTGGCCGTACATGTCCTGCGTCCACAGCCAGACCTCGGTGCCCGGGCGCTGGCTGTGTCGCACCGGGTGCATCTGATCGAACAGGATGGCGGCGCCGCGTTGCAGCAGCTCGACCCAGCGCAGCTGCCGCGCGGGATGCGGCGCCAGGTCGTCGATCATGTGCAGCACGGCGACCAGCGTGCCCGGTGAGCCCCACAAGGCTTCGAGCGTCGGGTTGTGCAGGTTGCCTTCGGCGAGCGCGAACAGCGCATCGGCGGCGGCCGGGTCGCGCAGTTCCTTCCATTGCAACAGGAGCACCCCGGCATCGCCGAGAAGGTACGACGGGTCGGCGATGTCGGCGGCCGCATTGAAGCGGCGGCCGTGGTCGAGCAGGGTCGCGATCACCGGCCCGAAGTCGATCGCGAGATCGGCCAGGCCATCGCGCGCGAGCCGCCGCAGCGCCCAGATCACGCCGGCTGCCCCCATGTACAGCGAGGCCATCGGCAGCGCCCCGGCCGCATCGACCCGATCGCGCGGGTGCACCGGCCACAGCGTGCGCGGGTCGAAGGCCGCGCAGGTCGAGGCGGCGATGCGTTCGATCGCCGCTCGCGCGGCGGCCGCGCTCCAGGGCTCGCCGCGAAGCGCCTCGTGCCGATCGGGGATGAACAGCACCGAGGTCGCGCCTGGATCAGTGCAGCGGCACGCCCGTCTTCGACTGCAGCTCGTCGCGCGTCACGCCCTCGGCGAGCTCGACCAGCTTCAGGCCTTGCGGCGTGACGTCGAGCACCGCGAGGTCGGTGATGATGCGGTTGACGACGCCCACGCCGGTCAGCGGCAAGGTGCACTCGGGGATGATCTTCAGGTCAACGGTGCCGTCCTTCTTCTTCGCGACGTGTTCCATCAGCACGATCACGCGCGCGACGCCGGCCACCAGGTCCATCGCGCCGCCCATGCCCTTGACCATCTTGCCGGGGATCATCCAGTTCGCCAGATCGCCCTTGGCGCTGACCTGCATCGCGCCGAGGATCGACAGGTTGATCTTGCCGCCGCGGATCATCGCGAAGCTGTCGTGCGAGCCGAAGATCGACGATCCCGGCAAGGTCGTCACGGTCTGCTTGCCGGCATTGATCAGGTCGGCGTCGACCTGGTCCTCGGTCGGGAACGGGCCGATGCCGAGCATGCCGTTCTCGCTCTGCAGCCAGACCTCGATGTCGGGCGAGACGAAGTTCGCCACCAGCGTCGGCAAACCGATGCCGAGGTTGACGTAGAAGCCGTCCTGCAGTTCCTTGGCGGCGCGGGCCGCCATCTGATCGTGAGTCCAGGCCATGTCAGGCTCCTGCCTTTTCAGTGAGGGTGCGCTTCTCGATGCGCTTCTCGGGATGGGCGTTCAAGACGATCCGGTGCACGTAGATGCCGGGCAGGTGGATCGCGTCGGGATCGAAGGTGCCGGTCTCGACGATTTCCTCGACCTCGACGATCGTCGTCTTGCCGGCCATCGCGCAGGCCGGGTTGAAATTGCGCGCGGTGCGGCGAAAGATCAGGTTGCCGCTCTTGTCGGCCTTCCAGGCCTTGACGAGCGCCACCTCGGGCACCAGCGCGCGTTCCATCACGTAGACGTGACCGTCGAACTCGCGCGTCTCCTTGCCTTCGGCCACCAGCGTGCCGACGCCGGTCTTCGTGAAGAACGCCGGGATGCCGGCGCCGCCGGCGCGCAGCTTCTCGGCCAGCGTGCCCTGCGGCGTGAATTCGAGCTCGAGCTCGCCGGCCAGGTACTGGCGCTCGAACTCCTTGTTCTCGCCGACATAGCTCGAGATCATCCGCTTGATCTGGCGTGTCTCGAGCAGCAGGCCGAGGCCGAAACCGTCGACGCCGGCGTTGTTCGAGATCACGGTGAGGTTCTTCGTTCCCGAGTCACGCAGCGCCGCGATCAACGCCTCGGGGATGCCGCACAGTCCGAAACCGCCGACGGCCATCAGCTGGCCGTCGTGCACGACACCCTGGAGCGCCGCCGCGGCGCTGGGGAAGACCTTGTTCATTCGACACTCTCCTGGAAACACGCGTGGGTTGCAGCGCGGGAGCGTACTACGTATGCCATTACGTAGTCGTTACGTAGAATCGCCTAAGCATACTTCCGGCGCCGCGATGACCCCCACGACCACCCCGTTCGACAAGGCCTTTCTCGAAGACGCGCTGGCCACCGTGTTCGCCGAGTGGGTGCGCATGCTGGAGCTGCGGCTGATCGATGCACGGCCCGGCGAAGTCGTGCTCGCACTGCCGGTGTCGAAGCGCCACATCCATGCCGGCAATGTGATGTCGGGCCAGACGCTGATGGCCGCGGCCGACAGCGCGATGGTGCTGGCCGTGATGAGCAAGCTCGGCAGCTTCCGCCCGATGACCACGGTGCAGTTGCAGACCACCTTCCTGCGCCCGATCGCGGCCGACGCCGGCGAGGCGCGCGTGACGGCGACCGTGCTGCGCCTGGGCCGGACGATGGCGTTCGGCGACATCCGCATCACCACCGGCGAGGACGTGCTCGCTGCGCACGCGACGACCAGCTACGCGCTGCTCTGAACCGTGACCGGCCTGGCGCCCGAACTCGACTACCGCACCGCGTTCGAGCTCGCGCCGATCGGCCTCGTGTTGTCGCGCCATCGGTTGATGGTCGACTGCAACCGCCAGGCGCTGGAGATGTTCGGCACGACGCGCGAGGCCTTGATCGGCCAGAGCTTCGAGTTGCTGTACCCGACGCCGGCCGAGTTCGAGCGCACCGGGGCGCGCATCGTCGCGAGCCTGAACGCGAGCGGCTGGTACGCCGACGAGCGCGTGATGAAGCGCGTCGGCGGCGCGCAGCGCGACGCGCTGTTCTGGTGCCACGTCTCGGGCCGCGCGCTCGACCCGCAGCAGCCGCACGCGGCGGGCATCTGGTCGTTCGAGGATCTGTCGGCGAAGCGCCGCATCGGCCTGGACCTGACGCCGCGCGAACGCGAGATCGCCGCGCTGTTGATCGAGGGCCTGACGAGCAAGCAGATCGGCAAGCGCCTGGTCATCAGCCCGCGCACGGTCGACGTCTATCGCGGCCGGCTGATGCAGAAGCACCGCGCCAGCACCACGCCCGACCTGGTGCGCAAGCTGCTGCGCGCGTGAGCTACTCGACGAGGCGGCGGATCGTGTCGGGCAGCGCGACCGACTTGCGCGCCGGAAAGTCGACCCACACCGTCTTCGCGCCGCCGGACGCGTAGACGATGCCCGGCGCGTCGGTGCGCTCCAGCGTGATGTAGGTTTCGAAGCTGCTGCGACCCGGATTCGCGACGAAGTGCCTCGCGAGCACGTCGCCGGGGAACTCGAGCTGCTGGATGAAGTTGCAGAACGCGTTGACGATCAGCGGCCCCACCCCGCCCGGATTGGCGGCGGCGCCGATCTTGTAGAGCCATTCGAGCCGCACGATCTCCATGTAGCGGAAGTAGATCGTGTTGTTCACATGGCCCATCGCGTCCATGTCGCCCCAGCGGATCGGAATCACCAGCTCCAGCGTCAGCTTCTTCCGCTCGGGCAGATCGAATCGCATCGCGAGGTCCGCTTCAGGTGCGCGTCACGCCGAGCTCGGCGTAGAGCCGCTCGACGAGCGCCCGCAGATCCGCGAGCTCGGCCAGCATCGATGCCTGCTGCGCCTTCAGCGCCGCGATCTCGGAGGCCGCCACGAAGTCGGCCGCATCGCTGGCCACCGGCAACGCGGCCATGTCGATGGCACCACCCAGCAGGTGAGCCCAGCGCGCCTCGCGAGCCCCGGGCGCGCGCGGCATTCTGACGACCAACGGCCCCCCCTTGTCTTGCGGGCGCGCGGCGAGCTCGTCGAGAAAACCCTCGACCGACGACAGGTCGGCGAAGCGGTGCAGCCGCTCGCTCGCGCTGCGCAGTTCCGACACCGTCTGCGGCCCGCGCAGCACCAGCGTGGCCAGCAGCGCGACCGACTGCGACGGCAGGCCGAGCGCGCGGCCGGCGTTGTGCTCGTAGCGCGTGACGCGCGAGCCGCTGGCCTCGAACACCAGGTTCAGCGCCTTCAGCGCATCGACCGCCTCCTGCACCTCGGACTCGAGCGCGTTCAGCACCGGCTCACGCGCGGTCTTCTGGTTGCAGCCCAGCGTCAGCGAATTCAGCGACAGCGGGTAACTGTCGGGCACGGTGTGCGCCTTCTCGATCAGCACGCCGAGCACGCGTGCTTCCAGCAACGACAAGACCCGCAAACTCATGATCGGGCCGAGCGCCGGGCCGCCCCAAGCCGGCCCGCGTCCCCTCGGGGGACCGGCCGACGTACCCGTCGGTCGAGGGGTTCCATTTCTAGACCCCGAACCCGTCGTCGGCCTGGATCACCGCGCCGTTCACGAAGTGGCTCTCGTTCGCACACAGCATCATCAGCACCGCGTCCAGGTCCTGCGGCTGGCCGACGCGCTTGCGCGGCAGCATCTCGATCAGCTTGCGGCCCTGCTCGGTGCTCCACTGATGGTGGTTGATCTCGGTGTCGATGTAGCCGGGGCAGATCGCGTTGACGTTGATGCCGTAGCGGCCCCATTCGAGTGCCATCGCGCGCGTCATGTGCACGACCGCGGCCTTGCTCATCGCATACACGCCGATGCGGCTGAGGGGCTTCAGCCCCGCCATCGACGCGATGTTGACGATGCGCCCACCCGTGAACGTGCCCGGCGCCGCACCCTTGGCGCGCGCGATCATGCGCTTGCCCACTTCCTGCGCGACGAAGAACGCGCCCTTGGTGTTGGTGCCGAACACGAAGTCGTAGTCGTCCTCGCTGACCTCGGTGAGCAGCTGCGTCGTGCCGACACCGGAGTTGTTGACCAGGATGTCGAGCGTGCCCATCTCGGTCTCGGCGTGCGCGATCGCGGACTTGATGCTGTCGTGGTCGGTCACGTCGAGCGCCACCACGTGCGCGTCGCCGCCGTCGGCCTCGATCTCGGCGCGCAGCGTCTTCAGCCGCTCGACGCGGCGCCCGGCGAGCACGACGCCGGCGCCGGCCTTCGCGAGCGTTTTCGCGAATTGCTGCCCCAGTCCGCTGGACGCGCCGGTCACGAGCGCGACGCGCCCCGACAGGTCGATGTTGTAGCTCATGCGATGCCCCTTGAATTCGAAAGGACGATAGCACGCAGCACGGGCCGGACCGACCTGCGCAGCACCGGCGAAGGACCGCTCGATCCGCTGACCCGCGCCCGTAGAATCCTGCGCAACCGAAAGCTCGAAGGAAGCCGCATGACGCCTGCAGAAATCCTCGCCCAACACGGCCCGCGCGAAGCGATGGAGTACGACGTCGTGATCGTCGGCGGCGGCCCCGGCGGCCTGGCCTGCGCGATCAGGCTGAAGCAGCTCGCGGCCGAGCAAGGCAAGGACGTCTCGGTGGTGGTGCTCGAGAAGGGCTCGGAGCCGGGTGCGCACATCCTCAGCGGTGCGGTGATGGACCCACGTGCGCTCACCGAACTGATCCCGAACTGGAAGGCGCTGGGCGCACCGCTGAACCAGCCGGTGGTCCAGGACCAGGTGCTGTTCCTGAGCGAGACCGGCGCCTTCGACACGCCGAGCTTCCTGATCCCGGAGTGCTTCCACAACGAAGGCAACTACGTCATCAGCCTGGGCAATGTGGTGCGCTGGCTGAGCGCACAGGCCGAGGGCCTGGGCGTCGAGATCTTCCCCGGTTTCGCGGCAACCGAGGTGCTCTACAACGACGACAACAGCGTCAAGGGCATCGCGACCGGCAACATGGGGGTGGGCAAGGACGGCGTGCCCACCGGCGACTTCCAGCTCGGCATGGAGCTGCACGCGAAATACACCGTCTTCGCCGAGGGCGCGCGCGGCCAGCTCGGCCGGCAGCTGATCGCGAAGTTCAAGCTCGACGAAGGGCGCGACCCGCAGTCGTATGCGCTGGGCGTCAAGGAGCTCTGGGAGATCGACCCGGCCCGCCACCAGCCCGGCCTGGTCGTTCACACCGCCGGCTGGCCGATGGATCCGATGACCTACGGCGGCGGCTTCATGTACCACCTCGAGGGCAACCTGGTCACGCTCGGCCTCGTCGTCGGCCTGGACTACACGAACCCGTGGCTGAGCCCGTTCGAGGAGATGCAGCGCTGGAAGACGCACCCGCGCATCAAGGACTTCCTCGAAGGCGGCAAGCGCATCGGCTACGGTGCGCGTGCGATCACCGCCGGCGGGCTGCTGAGCCTGCCGAAGACCGTGTTCCCCGGCGGCGCGCTGGTCGGCTGCGAGGCCGGCTACCTGAACGCCGCGCGCATCAAGGGCAGCCACGCGGCGATCAAGACCGGCATGCTCGCGGCCGAAGCGGCCTTCGCCGCGGTCGCCGCCGGTCGCCGGCACGATGTGCTGAACGCCTACCCGACCGCGTTCAAGAACAGCTGGCTGCATGCGGAACTCGACCAGTCGCGCAACTTCAAGCAGTGGTTCAAGAAGGGGGTATACGTCGGTTCGTTCATGACCGGCATCGAGCAATGGCTGCTGCCGCTGATGGGCGTGAAGTCGCCGCCATGGACGATCCACCGCACCGAGCCCGACTACGCGCGCCTGAAGCCGGCGGCCGAGTGCCCGCAGATCACCTACCCCAAGCCCGACGGCAAGCTGACCTTCGATCGCCTGTCGAGCGTGTTCATCAGCAACACGAATCACGGCGAGAACCAGCCTGCGCACCTGACCCTGAAGGACGCGAGCATTCCGGTGACCGTGAACCTCGCGAAGTACGCCGGCCCCGAGAGCCGCTACTGCCCGGCCGGCGTCTACGAGTTCGTGAAGAACGCCGACAACAGCGACCGCCTGCAGATCAACGCGCAGAACTGCGTGCACTGCAAGACCTGCGACATCAAGGACCCGACGCAGAACATCGTCTGGGTCGCGCCCGAAGGCGG
>JAYSLR010000248.1:0-1817 GCA_043725365.1 Rhizobacter sp.
TGGCCCTTGGCGAGCGGCGCGACCAGCGGGTCGGTGCGCTCGATCTTGGTCTGCAGCTTGCCGCCCTCGCCCCTGGGCACGCTGACGAACAGGCCGCCGGCCGCGCCGAGCTTGGCTTCGGGCGACGTGCCCTTCCAGACCGGCACGGTGACGATGGGCTTGGCGTCGTCGAACAGGCGGATCGTGTCGAACGCGGAGAAGCCCCAGTTCAGCAGCATCTGGCTCTCGTTCGCGCGCGCCTGGGCCGAGGTGGTGTGCAGCACCACGGTCAGGATGCGGCGCTTGCCCGGGCCCTTGCCGCTCGCGCCCAGGTTCGGGAATTCACGCTGCGCGGTGGCGATCAGGCAGTAGCCGGCGGCGTCGGTGTAGCCGGTCTTCAGGCCGTCGACGGTCGGATCGCGGCGCAGCAGCAGATTGCGGTTCGGCTGGTTGATGTTGTTGTACTTGTATTCCTTGATCGAGTAGTAGGCGAAGAATTCGGGGTAGTCGCGGATGATGTGCGTCGCGATCGTCGCCAGGTCGCGGGCGGTGCTCTTGTGGCCCGCCTCGGTCAGTCCGGTGACGTTCTTGAACGTCGTGTTCTTCAGGCCGAAGGCCTGGGCCTGGCGGTTCATCATCGCGACGAACTGGTCGAGCGTGCCCCCGACCGCCTCGGCCAGCGCCACCGCGGCGTCGTTGCCCGACTGCACGATCTCGCCCTTCAGCAGTTCATCGACGGTCGGCGTCATCGTCGTGTCGATGAACATCAGCGAACCGCCCGCCTTGCGCTCGTCCCAGGCGCGCTTGGACACCGGCAGCTTCTGGTCGAGCGTCAGCTTCTTGTCGTGGATCGCGGTGAAGACCACGTACAGGCTCATCAGCTTGGTCAGCGAGGCCGGGTCGGCGGGCGTGTCGGCATCGCGCTCGGCCAGCGTCTGGTTGCTGGTCAGGTCGAGCACGAGGTAGCTCTTGGCCGCCACTTCGGGCGGCTGCAGGGCCTGGGCGGACGCGCAGGCCGCGAACAAGAGCGAGAGAACGAGAGCGAGGAGGCGATTCATGGAGGGTCCGGTGAAGGGGAATCGGGCCGGCGTGCGCCGCCCGTCGATCGGAGAGACTCAGAGGGGGACGCGCGGCTGCAGTTCCTGCACGACGGTGTTTTTCAGCAGACCGAGTCGCCCGTGGAAGAAATGACCGACGCCGGGAAACACGATCACCGGCAACGACTGCGGCCGGGCCCAGGCCAGCGTCGCGGCGAGCGGCACCACATCGTCGCTCTCGCCGTGGATCACGATAGTGTCGGCCGGCACGGCCGCCATCGTCTGCCTCTCGGTCGACGGCCCGACCAGCACCAGGCGCTGCGCCTTCGCATCATCGGGCAGGCGCGCAGCGGCCTGTGACGCGACGTAAGCGCCGAACGAGAATCCGGCCAGCAGCAGCGCCTCGCCGCGCGCGCGCACCGCGGCGATCACCGCGAGGGCATCGTCGACCTCGCCGACCCCGTCGCCCCAGGCGCCGGCCGAGCCGCCGACGCCGCGAAAGTTGAAGCGCACGCTGCGCCAGCCGAGTGCCACGGCTGCGCGCGCCAGCGTCTGCACGACCTTGTTGTCCATCGTGCCGCCGTGCTGCGGATGCGGGTGGCAGACCACCGCCACGCCGCGCACTTCGCCCGTCGGCGCGTCGATCGCGCATTCGATCGGCCCGGCCGGCCCGGCCACGGTCTGGCGCACGGTGCTCGAATTCATCCTAGTGCAGTGTTTCGTTTTGTTTGGAACTTAAGCGGCTGTTGGCGCGAATGACCTTCTGCAGGATGTCGCGAGCGCTTTTGGTCCAGATGAACG
>JAYSLR010000249.1:0-2940 GCA_043725365.1 Rhizobacter sp.
CGTGGCGCTGTCGGTCGCGTTCTACACGTTCGGGTTCGGGCTGGCTCCGGCGCTCGTCGGCATCATCCACGATCCAACTTCTGGGTACGGAAGCGTCGCGGTACTAGCAACGCTGGCGTTTGCTGTCGCCGCTGGCCTCGCATTCGTCCTATCCGGACGACAGCAATTGTCTGCAATCTAATCTGTGTCGGGCACCGAGGAGCAGCCGATATTCCGACCACCGCGCTCAGGCTGGTGTCTGTACGACTTTAATATGGGAATTGGGATGCCTGCCATGCATGCAGTCATCGTTCGACGCGCCGTAGCGCTTGCCGCGACCAGCCTTGCTGGCGAGCATGTGCGCGCCTAGCGCCAGCCAAGCCGAAAACGAGAGGGCCGCAAAAGCCGTCTCACCGAACTGGGAGCAAATCGTCAGCATCTCGAGTGCCAACGCCTCAATTGAAGTCTGCGTCGAAGCTCGCTTGCGTCGAGGCCACCTACTTCACGATCAGCTATTCCAGTCGCTCAGGGATCTCGGCGCGGTGTACGCGCACTTCCAGCCTTGGACGGTATTCCTGGGCTTACCCCGTTTCTCCTGACACCGTCCTAAACTAACTCCGTCATCCTTTCAAAATCTGCCGGACTGACAAAGCCGATCGTCGAACGGCGTCGATACGGATTGTAGAACCGTTACCCGTAATCGAACACATCCACCTTGGCTTAGTCCCATGTCTCGTAGACCTTCCGGTGAACGCGTTCGATCCTCAGGCTGGAGAAGAAGCTCTCCATTGCCGCGTTATCCAGACATCGCCAGAGCGACTCATGCTGCACGTGATGCCTTGGTCGGCAAGCAACCGCTGGAACTGTTCCCTGGTGTACTGAACGCATGGCCAACCTCCATCGCGGCTTCTAACTAGCGACCGCGTGCAGAACGTCCCGGGCTCGCGACACTGCGACCATGCGCCTGCCCGCGCGGCGCCCCAGGCTCGTAGTGCGCAAGCCAGGCGTAGGCCGGCTGCGTCGGCGCGCGCGCGTCAACTCGGCTCCGCCGGCGAAGTTGCTCAGGCGCTCTCGAAGCCCGTCAGCACGTTGACGACGTTGACTCCGAGGTCGGCGACCGCGTAGCCCCCTTCGAGAACGAACAAGGTCGGAATGCGCCACGCGCCGATCATGCGACCGTACGTCGAGAAGTCGGCCGACTGCAGCTTGAACGAGCTGATGGGATCACCGGCGAACGTATCCGCGCCGAGGGATATGACGATGACGTCCGGTGCGAATCGGCGGATGCGGACGAGCGCCGACTCGAGCGCGACTCGCCAAGCTGAAAAGTCCGTCCCCCGCGGCAAGGGTAAGTTGAGGTTGAAGCCGTCCCCCGGCCCCGCACCGGTCTCCTCGCTATAGCCGGTGAAGTACGGAAACGCCTCCGTCGGGTCGCCGTGGATCGACACGAAGAGTACGTCCGGCCGGTCGTAGAAGATGTCCTGCGTACCATTGCCATGATGAAAGTCGACGTCCAGGATCGCGACCTTGGCGGCGCCCCGGTCGCGCAGGAACTGCGCTGCGACGGCCGCGTTGTTCAGGAAGCAGTAGCCGCCGTACAGGTCGCGTGCGGCGTGATGGCCGGGCGGACGGCAGAGCGCAAAGGCGGCCGCGCTGCCACGGCTCAGTCGCTCGGCGGCCGAGATGGCGACGTCGGCTGCCGCGCGCGCCGCCTCCCAGGTACCGACGCTGATCGAAGTCTCGCCGGCCATTGCGTAGTAGCCCAGCTTGCCGGCAATGCCGGTCGGGCGTCGCTGGAACATCCGTCGCGCCGGCCAGCAGTCGGGAATCGCCTCGCCCTTGTTGCCGGTGGCGCTCCATTCGGACCACGCGGTGCTCAGGAATTCGACGAACTGTTCGTCGTGGACCCTCAGGACCGGCGCAAGACCGTGCCGGGACGGCGTTTCTATCGACCCAAGCGCGACCGTGCGGACCCGTTCGAGGACGATCTCGGCCCGCGATGCCGATTCGAACGGACTGACGAGCTCGCCGCCGTGAAGTTCGGTCCGCGCATTCCGCAGCCGGTGGTCCTCGGAATACACCGTGATCATGCTGTTTCCCGTTAGTAAGGCGTCACTGTGGCGATCGACGGGCTCGCGGATGCCGGAAACCCGCGTGCTGCTTACCCGTGCGCGCGGCCGCCAGCTGCCGCCGCGGCCCGCCGCCGGTAGGTGAATGCGAGCAGGGTGACCGAGCCCGATGTCACGAGGGCGGCGATCATGCCGAGCATCAGCGCCCAGTCGTGTTGGTAGTAGCCGTGCACGGCGCCGACGCCCTGGATCACGTTGAATCCGCCAAACGTCATCAGCGAGATGCTCTCGGCACTCTTGACCTTCCAGATCTGGATGATCTGTGGCACGAATACGCACGCATTCACGAAAAGTCCGAACCCGAAGATCACTGCAACGATGTCTTTCATGCGGCGGACTCCGTAGAGAGGAATGCGAGGTCGGTGGGCAACTCAGCGCGGTGCGCGCTGTGAGGCGACCCCGCTCAGCGCTTCGATCGGTTGATAGGCGTCCGCGAGACCAAAAGCCGCGGGACCGCAGGCGATGAGACCCGCGGCCGACCGCAACAGCGGCGAGCAGCTGATGCCGAGCACCTGGACGCGCTGGCTGTACCGCAGCGTCTCGCAGGTCACAGGATCACCCGTATCGGCGTCGAGGAAGGCGATGAGGTCCGGGACGACCGCCAGCAGCTCGCCGCTCGCGGCGATCCGGGTATATTCGTTCTGGAACGAGAACTCGGCTTCGCCCTTCCATCCGTCGGTGCCTCGCAGCCGGCCATGGCCGGAGTTGAAGCCGCCGGCCATCGACCGCTTGACGTCGACGACCTTGCCCCCGTACAGCACGCGGACGTGAATAGTCCGGTCGAACCGGGCGAGCGCGGCGATGATCTCGTCGACGGGGTTATCGCCGCGGG
>JAYSLR010000250.1:0-2534 GCA_043725365.1 Rhizobacter sp.
ACGGTTTGTCACGGGTGGCGCGGCATCGCCTCATATATGATTCGCTGCAACTTTTGATCCCGCGCGGCATCCACGCCTTGGCCATCGAGGCGCGCGCGCCCGGCGAATCCTGAGTCACCCCGCAACTTCCTCCATGCTCATGAAGATGAATCTTTTCGCCGCGGGCGCCGCACTGCTGCTGTCCGCCACGCTGGCGCTGCCGATGGCGGCGCAGGCGCAGAACATCGCGATCGTCAACGGCAAGCCGGTGCCGAAGGCACGCGCCGACGCACTGGTCAAGCAGGTGCAGGCGCAGGCCGCCGCCCAGGGTCAGCAGTTGCCGCCGGATCTCGAGCAGCGCGTGCGCGACAAGCTCGTGATGGACGAGATCTTCGCGCAGGAAGCCGAGAAGCGCGGCCTGGCCGCCACGCCCGAGTACAAGTCGCAGATGGAACAGGCGCGCCAGGCGGTGCTGACGCAGGCGCTGCTTTCCGACTTCGTCAAGACGCACCCGGTCAGCGACGACGAGGTCAAGGCCGAGTACGAGAAGTACAAGGCGCAGTCGGCGGGCACCGAATACCGGGCGCGCCACATCCTGGTCGAGAAGGAAGACGAGGCCAAGGCGCTGATCAAGCAGATCAACGCCGGCGCGAACTTCGAGGAACTGGCGAAGAAGAACTCGAAGGACCCGGGGTCGGGCGCCAAGGGCGGCGACCTCGATTTCGCGGCACCGAGTGCCTACGTGCCCGAGTTCTCTCAGGCGATGGTCAAGCTGAAGAAGGGCGAGATGACCCAGGAACCGGTCAAGACCCTGTTCGGCTACCACATCATCAAACTCGAGGACACGCGCGAGGCGCAGTTCCCGAAGCTGGAAGACGTGAAGGCCCAGCTGAAGCAGCGCATGGAACAGCAGAAGCTCGCGGCCTACCGCGACGAGATCCGCGCGAAGGCGAAGACGGATTACAAGTTCACGAATTGAACGCTTCGGGACTGCAACAAGGGCGCCGATGGCGCCCTTGTTCGGTTTTTGGGCTGGCCTTTCGGCTACGCCTCGGCGTCCGCTTGCACGCGGCCCGCCTCGATGCGCAACTGCCGGTCGCAGCGTGCCGCGATCGCGGCGTCGTGCGTGACCAGCACCAGCGTCGTGCCGGCCTCGCGGTTGAGTTCGAACATCAGCTCCATCACGGTTGCGCCGGTCGCGAAATCGAGGCTGCCGGTGGGCTCGTCGGCCAGCAGCACCGCCGGCTGCACGACGAAGGCCCGGGCCAGCGCGACGCGCTGCTGCTCGCCGCCCGACAGCAGCTTGGGGTAGTGGCGCAGCCGCTCGCCCAGGCCGACGCGCCGCAGCATCTCGGTGGCGAGCACGCGCGCATCGCCGCGGCCCTGCAGTTCGAGCGGCAGCATCACGTTCTCGAGCGCACTCAGGTTGCCCAGCAGCTGGAAGCTCTGGAACACGAACCCCACCTTCGCGGCGCGCACCGCGGCACGCGCGTCCTCGTCGATCGCGAACAGGTCGGCGCCGGCCAGCCGGACGGTGCCGCTGGTCGGCGTGTCGAGCCCGGCGATGATGGCCAGCAGCGTGCTCTTGCCCGAGCCCGAGGCGCCGACGATCGCGGCCGACTGGCGCGGCGCCAGCGAAAAATCGATCTCATGGAGAATGGTCAGGGTGCCGGTGGAGTCCTGCACCTGCTTGGTGACGCGGTCGACGGCGATGATGGGTTCAGACATGGATGACGAGGACGTTCCCGGTTCGCGCGCACGGCGGCGCTGGCTGGCGCACTGTAGCGTGCTTGGCGCCCTGGCCCTGGTCGCCTGGGCGGCGCCCGCATCGGCCCAGGGGCCGGGCCAGGCCGGCGCGCCGCTGGTCCTGGTCGTCGGCGACAGCCTGTCCGCCGAGTACGGCCTGCCGCGCGGCAGCGGCTGGGTCGCCTTGCTGCAGGCGCGGCTGCTGCAGCAGAAGATCGCGACCGGTGTCGTCAACGCCAGCATCAGCGGCGACACCACGTCGGGCGGCCGCACCCGGCTTCCGGCGCTGCTGAAACAGCATCGGCCAGGCGTCGTCGTGATCGAACTCGGCGCGAACGATGCGCTGCGAGGCCTGCCGCTCGCCATGACCTACGGCAACCTCGACGCGATGACGAAGGCCGCGCAGGCCGCCGGCGCCAAGGTCGTGCTCGTCGGCATGCGGCTGCCGCCGAACTACGGGCGCACGTACGGCGAGGAGTTCGCGGCGCTGTACGGGGCGCTGGCGAAGGCCCGCGGCGCCGCGCTCGTGCCGTTCATGCTGCATGGCGTGGCCGACGTGCCGCAGGCCGAATCGCTGTTCCAGCGCGACGGCATCCACCCGATCGCGGCGGCCCACCCGACGATCCTGGCCAACATCTGGCCGGTGTTGCAGCCCTTGCTGAAGAAACGCTGAGGCGCGCGCGCGTCGCCCGGTTCAGCGTTGCGGATCGCGCGGGTCGCCGCGCTTGGGCTCGTCGGCGCGTTTCGGTTCGTCGCCGCGCGGGCCATCGGGGCGACGTGGCTCGGGGCGCGGCGCTGGCGGCGCCACC
>JAYSLR010000251.1:0-13246 GCA_043725365.1 Rhizobacter sp.
CGGCCGATGCCCGCGAGGGCGTCTCTCCACCCCAGCACCTTGAACCATACAAGCCCGCGCCGGGTACCGCCTGCCGCGACGCGCGGACGCATCCAAGAGACGAACAACCGCGAACGGCAGCATCGGGCCGCAAGCAGACTATCGGGATACTGACGCCGCTCACGCACCCCAGGTCGGGCGCCGCGCGCTGGAGTAACTGACATGAACCCGGTGAAGCTCATCATCCTCGACCGCGACGGCACGATCAACGAGGATCGCGACGACTACGTCAAGTCGCCGGACGAGTGGGTGCCGATCCCCGGCGCGCTCGAGGCGATCGCGCGGCTCAACCACGCCGGCTGGCACACGGTGGTCGCGACCAATCAGTCGGGCCTGGGCCGCGGCACCTTCGACATGGCGACGCTGAATGCGATGCACACCAAGATGAACCAGTTGCTCGCGAAGCAGGGCGGTCGCATCGACGCGGTGTTCTTCTGCCCGCATGCGCCCGAGGACGCGTGCCATTGCCGCAAGCCGCTGCCGGGCCTGTTCGAGCAGATCGGCGAGCGCTTCGGCGTCGCGCTGCGCGACACGCTGGTGGTCGGCGACTCGCTGCGCGACCTGCAGGCCGGTGTCGCGGTCGGCTGCCAGCCGCACCTGGTGCGCACCGGCAAGGGCGCGAGCATGAGCGACGCCCAGATCGGCGAACTCTGCGCCCAGGTGCCGGGCACGCACGTGCATGCGGATCTCACGGCCTTCGCCGAGCACGTCGTGCGCGAGGAGCGCAAGGGCCGCACCGACACCGGGGAATCGGATTCGGGCTTCGGGAGGCTCGACTGATGGCCCACTTCTTCAACGCGGTGCGCTCCGCGATCTTCGTGCTGTTCATGACGATCACGGTGATCCCGTGGGCGCTGGCGGTGCTGCTGGTGTCGATCTTCGCGAAGGGCAACGTCGTCTACTGGATGTGCGTGGGCTGGCTGCGCACCGCGATCTGGGGCGCCAAGGTGATCTGCGGTGTGCACGCGCGGCTGCACGGTTTCGAGAACCTGCCCGATTCGCCGGTCGTGCTGCTTCCCAAGCACCAGTCGACCTGGGAGACCTTCGCGTTCCCGGGGCTGATGCCGCACCCGCTGTGCTACGTGTTCAAGCGCGAACTGCTGTACATCCCGTTCTTCGGCTGGGCGATGGCGCGCATGGACATGATCCACATCGACCGCAGCAAGCGCGCCGAGGCCTGGAACCTGGTCGCCGCGCAGGGCCGCAAGTTCATGGCCAAGGGCCACTGGGTCATCATGTTCCCCGAGGGCACGCGCATTCCGCGTGGCGCGAAAGGCAACTACAAGAGCGGCGGCACGCGGCTGGCGATTCAGACCGAGCGACCGGTGCTGCCGGTGGCCGTGACCTCGGCGCGTTGCTGGCCGCGCAAGAGCTTCGTGCTGCGCCCGGGCGTGATCGACGTGTCGGTCGGCAAGCCGATCGCGTCGACCGGCCGCCAGCCCGACGAACTGATGCGCGAGGTCGAGGCCTGGATCGAGACCGAGATGCACCGCCTCGATCCCGAGGCCTACGCTGGCCAGCCGGCGGCACGCGCCTGAGACCTGTCGCCGATGCGCCGCCGCACCGCCGCCCTCGACACCCGGCAACTGGCGCTGTTCGACGAACCGGTGCCGCTCGCTGTCGCACCGCCGCCGGCGGTCGAGCCGGCCGCAGTGGCTGCGCCGGTGGCGGGCACGCCTGCCGCGCTGCCGCGCACCGAACCGGGGTCGATCGCCAGCGTGCTCGCGCCGGCCGTCTTCCGCCACCCGCAGGCCGATCGCGAGATCCGCCTGAGCGAGCACCTCGTCGCCTACGCGCTGAAGCGCGCGCGGCGGCGCAGCATCGGCTTCATCGTCGGCGCCGAGGGCCTGAGCGTGAACGCGCCGAAGTGGGTCGGCGTGCACGACATCGAGGCCGCGCTGCACGAGAAGGCGGGCTGGATCCTGCGCAAGCTGCAGGAGCAGCAGGAGCGCGCGCAGCGGCTGCGCGCCGCCAGGGTCGACTGGCGCGACGGCACCTCGATCCCGTTCCTCGGCGAGGACGTGGTCGTCGTGCTCGACCCGCGCGCCACCGGTGCGGTGCTGAACACCGAAGCGCAGGCGCTGCCGGGCGTGCCGCGGCTCACGCTGCACGTCGGGCTGCCGCACAGCGCGGCGCCCGAGCAGATCCGTGACACGGTGCAGAGCTGGCTGCAGCGCCAGGCGCGGCGCGTCTTCGAGGCGCGCTGCGCGCACTTCGCGCCGCAGTTGAAGGTGCGCGTGACGCGCCTGAGCCTGTCGTCGGCGCAGACGCGCTGGGGCAGCGCCAGTGCCGACGGCTCGATCCGCCTGAACTGGCGGCTGATCCACTTCGCGATGCCCAGCATCGACTACGTCGTCGCGCACGAGCTCGCGCACCTGCGCGAGATGAACCACAGCCCGCGCTTCTGGGACGTGGTGCGCTCGGTGCTGCCCGACTTCGAGCGCGCGCGCGGCGGGTTGAAGGACGGGCTGCTGCCGGTCCTCGACTGAGAAGGAGGCCGATGCCGCTGAGCTGGAACGAGATCAAGTCGCGCGCGATCGCCTTCAGAAAGGAGTGGTCGACCGAGACCTCGGAGCGCGCCGAGGCGCAGAGCTTCTGGAATGCCTTCTTCCATATCTTCGGCATCGAGCGCCGGCGGGTCGCGAGCTTCGAGAAGCAGGTGGCCATCGCGCGCGCCGGGCACAAGCTGAAGAACGGCCGCATCGACGGGTTCTGGAAAGGCATGCTGCTGATCGAGCACAAGAGCGCGGGGCAGAGCCTCGATCGAGCCTTTGCCCAGGCTGTCGACTATTTCGATGGCCTGCCGGGGCGCGACCTGCCGCGCTACGTGCTGGTGAGCGACTTCGAGCGCCTGCGGCTGTGCGACCTCGAAAGCGGCGACGAAACGGAGTTCGCACTCAAAGACCTGCACAAGCACATCAGGCGTTTCGGCTTCATCGCCGGCTACCAGGCGCAGCAGATCAAGCCGCAGGACCCGGTGAACATCCGCGCCGCCGAGCAGATGGGCAAACTGCACGACGCGCTCAAGGCCAGCGGCTACGACGGCCATGCGCTCGAAGTGCTGCTCGTGCGCCTGCTGTTCTGCCTGTTCGCCGACGACACCGGCATCTTCCAGCCGGCGCAGGCTCTGCGGGCCTGGGTCGAGGAGCGCACCGCCGAAGACGGCTCCGACCTCGGCCCGCATGTCGCCCAGTTGTTCCAGGTGCTCAACACGCCCGAAGACAAGCGCAGCCGCGCGCTCGACGAACAGCTGCGCGCCTTCCCGTATGTGAACGGCAAGCTCTTCGAGGAGGCGCTGCCGCTCGCGGCCTTCGACCGCGCGATGCGCGACAGCCTGCTCGACGCCTGCGCGATCGACTGGAGCGGCATCAGCCCGGCGATCTTCGGCGCGCTGTTCCAGAGCATCATGGACGGCAAGGCGCGCCGCAACCTCGGCGCGCACTACACCAGCGAGGAGAACATCCTCAAGCTGATCAAGCCGCTGTTCCTCGACGAACTGCGCGCCGAGTTCGAGCGCATCAAGGGCAACCGCAGCCGGCTGTTCGAGTTCCACAAGAAGCTGCGCACGCTGAACTTTCTCGACCCGGCCTGCGGCTGCGGCAACTTTCTGGTCATCACCTACCGCGAGCTGCGCCTGCTCGAGCTCGAGGTGCTGCGCGCCGCCTACCAGGACGGCCAGCAGCTGCTCGACATCCACCAGCGCCCGTCGGTCGACGTGGACCAGTTCCACGGCATCGAGATCGAGGAGTTCCCGGCGCAGATCGCGCAGGTCGCGCTGTGGCTGATCGACCACCAGATGAACGTGCTGGTGGGCGAAGAGTTCGGCCTGTATTTCGCGCGCATTCCGCTGAAGGCCACGCCGCACATCGTGCATGGCAATGCGCTGCGGCTGGACTGGGAGGAGGTTCTGCCAGCGAGCCGGTGCAGCTTTGTGCTGGGCAATCCGCCGTTCGTCGGCGCCAAGTTCATGGACGACGGGCAGCGCGCCGATGCGCAGGTGGTCTTCGATGGCGTCGCGAACGGCGGTTTGCTCGATCTTGTGGCGGCTTGGTATGTCAAGGCAGCGCGCTACGCGAAGCAGGGCGCAGGCGGCACCGCATCGCCGCGATTCGCGTTCGTGTCCACCAACAGCATCGTGCAGGGGGAACAGGTCGGGGTGCTGTGGGGCTGGCTGTTGGCACAGGGCGTGCACATCCACTTTGCGCACCGCACGTTTCAGTGGAGCAACGAGGCGAGCGGCAAGGCCGCGGTGCATTGCGTGATCATCGGTTTCGGGCTCACCGAGGTCGCGGACAAGACGATCTACGAGTACGAGGACATCCGCGGCGAAGCGCACGCGATGCCGGCGAAGAACATCAGCCCGTACCTGGTCGACGCGCCCGACGTCGTGCTGCCGCGCCGCTCGCACCCGATCTGCGATGTGCCCGAGATCGGGATCGGCAACAAGCCGATCGATGACGGCAACTACTTGTTCACGCCCGAGGAGAAGGGCGAATTTCTCCGCTTGGAGCCTGCAGCACAGCCGTTCTTTCGACGATGGCTCGGTGCGGACGAGTTCATCAAAGGCTATGACCGATGGTGTCTTTGGCTGGGCGAAGCCCAACCCGAGCAGCTCCGGAAAATGCCTGAGTCCATGAAACGAATTCAGGCGGTAAAGGCATTTCGTAGCCAAAGCAAGAGCGAACCCACGCGAAGGCTCGCCTCTACGCCGACAAGGTTTCACGTGCAAAACATGCCGGCTGGCCAATTCATCATTTTCCCTCGCCACTCCGGCGAGGCCCGCAGATTTATTCCGCTGGGTTTCGCTCCACCGGATGTTTTAGTCGGTGACGCATGTCTGATATCTGAGGCAGCCTCGACCTTCCATCTTGGTGTCCTGTCGTCGACGATGCACAACGCCTGGGTTCGCTTTACCTGTGGCCGCTTGGAAAGTCGTTATAGGTATTCCAAAGACATCGTCTACAACAACTTTCCCTGGCCCGACTCGCCCACCGACAAGCAGCGCGGCGCGATCGAGGCCGCAGCGCAGGCCGTGCTCGACACCCGCGCCGGGTTTCCAGGCTCGACGCTCGCCGACCTGTACGACCCGCTGACGATGCCGCCTGCGCTGCTGACGGCGCACCGCAGCCTCGATGCGGCGGTCGACGCGGCGTATGGCCGCAGGAGCTTCAAGACCGACGCCGAGCGCGTGGCGTTTCTGTTCGAACTCTACGCACGCTACACCTCGCTGCTGCCGAGCGATCCGGGCAGGCGGCCGGCGCGGGCGCGCAGGCCGGCGGGTCAGTCGGTGTCGTAAGACTTGAGCAGGCGGACTTCGCCTGTGCGCGACACCGAGAACAGTGCCGGCGCGGGTGTCCGGGCAACTTCACGCCGGATCGCAGGCCAGGCCTTGATGACCGCCACGGCGGTGTCGGCGGCAGACAGGTTGCCGGAGGTCAGGGCGAACAGGTAGGTGCCGGCAGCGCGCACCGCGCGCAGCTCGTTCGGCCGTCGACGAATGTTCTTGTCACGAGTCACGATCGCCAATCGTCGATGACCGACCTCGGTGATCCATTCGACGTCGGGGGTGGCCGGCTCGAACAGTTCTCGGTGGGCCACGAACGGGATGCCCGCCGCGCGCAGCTCGCCGTCCAGTCGGTGGCTCCAGGTGTCGCGGTCAATGAAGAGGGTGGGGGTCGCGCCCGCAGCGCGAATGGCGCGCGGCTCAGGCGGAGCGCCGCTGCTCAAAGCGCAAGGCCTCTTCGATATGACCGGCGCTGACGGCGTAGTCGTGCGCCATGTCGGCGATCGAATCGCCGGCCCGGAACCGGCCTTCGATCACTTCGGTGCGAACAAAGGCACCGGTCAGCACCGGGCGGCCGAAGGACAGTGCCGGATCGACAACCACCGTCTTGGGCTGCGCCGCACCCGGAAGCGGAGGGCGGGTGAACGGGAACAGGCGGACCGGTTGACTCCCGTCCTGCGAAAACTCGACGCGTTCGAGGGCGCGCTCGAAGTCTTCGCGCAGCGCGCGCTGCCCTTGCTTGGAGACGTTGAGCAACTCACCCGCATGCTCGACGAACAGGTCGATACCGTTGGTTCGGAATTGACCGGACGCGAGCGGGCGGTCTTCGCCGAGACGCTCTCGCATGTACTCGACGGCCGCCCGCACCTGCGGCAACCGAACCCGGTGATGCCGGCGAATCACGGCGAGCAGGTGAAGCTCGCACAGGTTGATGAACGACAGCAGGCGCTGACGCTCGTCGGCGGGCGCAATCACGCGCGCGAACAGTTTCCGGCTGCCGTCGTGCCGGTGTCGGTAGTCCTGACCGAAGCACCATGCCTGCACGGTGGCCGAAGGCAGCCCCAGAATATGCGCGGCCTCGGGCGCGCGGTAGGCGGGCTCGTCGTAGATCGGGGAGTGGGCGGTGGTTCGGGACATGATCATGTCCTTCCAGGGTTGAACCGGGTAGGCCGCAGTGTACCCAGAAGCGATGGCGCAAAGGCCGGCGTGTGCGGCCCACAATCGCGGCCGTGTACGACGACAACCAGACCTTCGTTCCCGACTCCTTCATCGCGCTCTACCGCGACGTGCGCAATCGCCTCACCGCCCCACGCGCGACCGTCGCCGCGCGCTACGAGCTGTGCGAAGACCTGGCGAACCTGCTGACCGATCACTGCGGCACGGTGCATTTCCGCGACGGTGTCGACGAGGCCACGGTGCTGAGCCGCTGCCATCGAGGCCTGCTCGCACCGCCCACCACGGTCGAACCAGCCGAGGCCGAATGGGTCGTGTGCCGCACCGCCGAACTGCTCGGCTGGCCGGTCGATCCGACGCTGCCGCCGTGATGACTCGGCGCGCGTGATCACGGTGTCCCGTGAGACCGGCGAACTGACGGTCCACTGCGCGGACGAATGCGCAGGCCCCGTCGTGCGAAGCGCCCCACGTTTGCCGGCCTGCTCGCAGAGGTCGGCGCATTGCGACTTCATCAGACCGATCGACGAGATCTGGTCGGCCGCGGCCGCGACCCTATGATCGCGGCTGGCGCAGCGCAGCGCGGCGACCCCATGGGCGGATCCGGATGACGGCAGACCTCGCAGGCATGGACATCGTCTCGATCGGCGAGGCGATGATCGAATTCAACCAGGTGCGGCCAGACGCGCCCGAGTACGTGCAGGGCTTCGGCGGCGACACCTCGAACGCGATCATCGCGGCGGCCCGCCAGGGCGCGCGCACGGCCTACGTCACCCGCCTCGGCGCCGATGCGTTCGGCGACCGGCTGATGGCGCTGTGGGCGCGCGAGGGCGTCGCCACCGATGCGGTGCTGCGCGACCCGCAGGCGCCGACCGCGGTCTACTTCGTCACCCACGGCCCGGCCGGCCACGCGTTCAGCTACCTGCGCGCCGGCAGCGCCGCCAGCCGCATGGTCCCGGCCGGGCTGCCGGCGGCGCTGATCCGCGGCGCGAGATTCCTGCACGTCTCGGGCATCAGCCAGGCGATCAGCACGAGCGCCTGCGACACCGTGTTCGCCGCGATCGCGCTGGCGCGGGCGGCCGGCGTCAAGGTGGCCTACGACTCGAACCTGCGCCTGAAACTCTGGCCGCTGGCGCGGGCGCGCGCCATCATCCGCGAGACCGTCGCGCACTGCGACCTGTTCCTGCCCAGCCTGGAGGACGCCGAGCTGTTCACCGGGCTGAGCGGGCGCGACGCGATCGTCGACTGGTGCCTGCACGCCGGCGCGCCGATCGTCGTGCTCAAGCTCGGCAGCGACGGCGCGCTGCTCGCCACGCCGCAAGGCCGCACGCAGGTGGCGGGCCGCGTGGTCGACGCCGTCGATGCGACCGGCGCCGGCGACTGCTTCGCCGGGGCGCTGCTGGCGCGCCTCGCGGCGGGCGACGAACCGGAGGCGGCGGCGCGCTACGCGAACGCGGCCGCCGCGCTGACGACCACCGGCTTCGGTGCCGTCGCACCGATCCCGCGGCCGGCGCAGGTGCGCGCCTTCATGGCGAACCCGGATCAGGCGATCGTGAAGCGGTAGATCCCGTCGGCGTCGAGCCGTCGCGACAGCTGGCCCGCCAGCCACAGCGCGTGCAGGTGCGCGACCGATTCGCCCATCGCGAAGGTCGTCTGGTGCAGGTCCAGCGGGCGCCGGAACAGCACCGGCAGCAGGCCGGCGGCATGCTGCGGGGCCTCGGCGCAGGCCTTCAGCACGTCGGCGAAGCGCTCGTCGTGGTGCGTGACGAGCTGGCCCACGCGCGTGTGCAGCCCGCGGAACGGCCGCCCGTGCGAGGGCAGCACCAGCGTGTCCTCGGGCAGCGCGGTCATGCGCCCGATCGACGCGAGGTAGAGCATCAGCGGATTCGCCTCGGGCTCGCCCTCGTGCACGCTGACGTTGGTCGAGATGCGCGGCAGCACCATGTCGCCGCTGATCAGCACGCCGAGCTGCTCGCAATGCAGGGACATGTGCTCCGGCGCATGACCGTAGCCGACGTGGCAGCGCCAGTCGTGCCCGCCGATGGCGAGCGTGTCGCCGTCGAGCAGGCGGCGATAGGCCGGCGGCAGCTTCGGCACCATGCTGGCGTAGTAGTTCGTGCGCGCCTTGATCTTGGTCTGCGATTCCTCGTCGGTCAGGCCGTGGCTCGCCATGAAGCGCGCGGTCGCCTCGCCGCCGATCGAGGCCAGGCCGCTGCTCGCCATGCGCGCGGCCTGGTAGTCGGTCGCGCTGACCCACAGGCGCACGTTCCAGCGCTCGGTCAGCCAGTGCGCCAGGCCCATGTGGTCCGGGTGCATGTGGGTCACGATCACGCGCAGCACCGGCAGGCCTTCCAGTTCGCCGGCGAAGATCGTCTCCCAGGCGGCACGCGTCGCGTCGTTGGCGATGCCGCAGTCGACGATGCTCCAGCCGTCGCGGCCGTCGATGCGGTCGCGCAGCAGCCACAGGTTGATGTGGTCGAGCTGGAACGGCAGCAGCATGCGCAGCCAGCGCACGCCGGGCGCGACCTCGACCGTGGTGCCCAGGGCCGGCAGGGTCTCGCCGAACGGATAGTCCAGCTGCATCTCGAGCGCGTTCATCGCCATCGCGGGGTTCCCAATTACACTTTACGCACTTTACGTAAACGTCAATCGAGCCAGTGTAGGCGGTCTGCCGCGCCGCCGCTGTCACCCACATGTCTGCCACGTTCACGATCGGCGAACTCGCGCGCGAGTTCGATCTCACGACCCGCGCGATCCGCTTCTACGAAGACTGCGGCCTGATCACGCCGCAGCGCAGCGGCCGCAACCGTGTCTACACGCAGCGCGACCGCACGCGGCTGAAGCTCACGCTGCGCGGCAAGCGTCTGGGCCTGACGCTGGCCGAGGTCAAGGACCTGGTCGACATGTACGAGTCGCCGCGCGACACGCTGCCGCAGCTGAAGAAGTTCCTGGTCGTGCTCGCGGCGCACCGCGAGCAGCTCGAGCAGCAGATGGCCGACCTGCAGGCCACGCTGGCCGAGGTGCGCGGTCACGAGCGCGAGGCGCGGCGACTGCTCGCCGAGGGGCAGAAGAGGGCGTCGGCCTAGAATCGACCGACGCGTCAGTCCCCTGGAGGTGCGCCATGACCCCGGAATTCGTCGCTCTCTGGACCCCGCGCGCCCTCGCCGCGCTTCGCATCGTCACGGCGTTCCTGTTCCTGCAGCACGGTACCGCCAAGCTGCTGCACGTGCCGCACGTGGCGATGTTCGACGGCCTGCAGCTGCTGTCGCTGTTCGGCATCGCCGGCGTGCTCGAGATCGCTGGCGGCGTGCTGGTGCTGCTCGGCTGGTTCACGCGCCCGGCGGCCTTCGTCCTGTCGGGCGAGATGGCGGTGGCGTACTTCATGGAACACGCGCCGCTCGGCAACTTCCTGTCGCCATTGCTGAACGACGGGGAGCCGGCGGTGCTGTTCTGCTTCGTCTTCCTGCTGCTGTCGGTCACCGGCGCCGGGGCCTGGGGCGTGGACAAGACCGCCTGAGCCAGCGCCGGCACGGCGCCGACCGCGCCGACTACAATTGACGTATACGTCAACTGTCGCCTCGACCAGGCGCCGATCGAGCCATGAAAGTCGCCGACCTCGATTTCGAACGACGCACGCGCGATTCGTTTGCGCGCCAGCCTGCGATGGCCACGCTCGGCGTCGAGCTCGTGGAGGTCGGCCCGGGCCGGGTCGTGGTCGCGATGGCGCATCGCCCCGAGCTCACGCAGCAGCACGGCTTCCTGCACGCCGGCATGGTCGCCACCGCGCTCGACTCGGCCTGCGGCTACGCCGCGTTCACGCTGATGCCGGCCGGCGCCGGCGTGCTGACGATCGAGTTCAAGATCAACCTGCTGGCGCCGGCGCGCGGGCCGCTGCTGCGCTTTGAAGGGCAGGTGGCCAAGGCCGGGCGCACCATCAGCGTCGTCGACGGCCGGGCGTTCCAGTTCGATCCCGCTGGCGGCGAGCACAAGCTCGTCGCAACGATGACGGCGACCATCATGACCGTGACCGGTCGGGACGACGTGCGCCACTGACACCCTCCCGAGGAGACACCCCATGAACAACCTGCCCGGCCTGAACTTCCAGCTCGGTGAAGACGTCGACGCGCTGCGCGACGCGGTGCGCGACTTCGCGCAGGCCGAGATCGCGCCGCGTGCCGCCGAGATCGACGCGAGTGACCAGTTCCCGATGGACCTGTGGCGCAAGATGGGCGCGCTGGGCGTGCTCGGCATCACCGTCGGCGAGGAATACGGCGGCGCCGGCATGGGCTACCTCGCGCACATGATCGCGATGGAAGAGATCTCGCGCGCATCGGCCTCGGTGGGCTTGAGTTACGGCGCCCACAGCAACCTGTGCGTGAACCAGATCAAGCGCAACGGCAGCGCCGCGCAGCGCGCGAAGTACCTGCCGAAGCTGATCAGCGGCGAGCAAATCGGCGCACTCGCGATGAGCGAACCGGGCGCCGGCTCCGACGTGATCGGCATGAAGCTCAAAGCTCAGGACAAGGGCGACCACTACCTGCTTAACGGCACCAAGATGTGGATCACCAACGGGCCCGACGCCGACGTGCTCGTCGTCTATGCGAAGACCGAACCCGAGCTCGGCGCACGCGGCGTCACCGCGTTCCTGGTCGAGAAGGGCCTGACGGGTTTCAGCGTCGCGCAAAAGCTCGACAAGCTCGGCATGCGCGGCAGCCACACCGGCGAGCTGGTGTTCGTCAACGTCGAGGTGCCGGCGGAGAACGTGCTCGGCGCACTGAACGGCGGCGCCCGCGTGCTGATGAGCGGCCTGGACTACGAGCGCGCGGTGCTGACCGGCGGGCCGCTGGGCATCATGCAATCGGTGATGGATTCGGTCGTGCCCTACATCCACGACCGCAGGCAGTTCGGCCGGAGCATCGGCGAGTTCCAGCTGATCCAGGGCAAGGTCGCCGACATGTACACGGTGCTGCAGGCCGGCCGCGCGTTCGCCTACACGGTGGCGAAGAACCTCGACCTGCTCGCGAAGTTGCCAGGAGGGGAGCACGTGCGCCAGGTGCGCAAGGACTGCGCCAGCGTGATCCTGTGGTGCGCCGAGAAGGCGACCTGGATGGCCGGCGAGGGCATCCAGATCTTCGGCGGCAACGGCTACATCAACGAGTACCCGCTGGGGCGCCTGTGGCGCGACGCCAAGCTCTACGAGATCGGCGCCGGCACGAGCGAGATCCGCCGCATGCTGATCGGGCGCGAGTTGTTCGCGCAGACGATGTGAGCGCGCCGCGACGCATCGTCGCGATCGGCGGCGGCGGGTTCCTGATGGATGACGCAACGTTGCTCCAAGAGCGCTTTTTGGTGTCGCTGTGCCGCCGCGTGCAGCCTCATGCGCTGTACCTCGGCACGGCGGCCGGTGACGGCGAGCGCGCGCAGCTCAAATTCATGAAGGCGTTTGCCTCGCTCGGTTGCGACGCCGACACGTTGCCGTTCTTTCCCTACGAGATGCGACGCGACTACGCGGCCGATGTGCGCCGGGCGGATCTGGTCTACGTCGGTGGTGGCAATACGCCCGCCATGCTGGCGGTGTGGCGCGAGTTCGGATTCGAGCAGGCGCTGCGCGAAGCCTATGAGGCCGGCACCGTCTTCGCAGGCATCAGCGCGGGTGCGAATTGTTGGTTCGAACATTACGTGACCGACAGCGTGCCCGGCGGTGGCGTGCGCTCAGGCCTGGGCTGGGTGCCCGGTACGTTCTGCCCGCACCTGGACAGCGAAAGCTGGCGCCGGCCGATGCTGGCCGCCACGTCGGGGCCAGCGGTGGGTGCCGGGGAGAACGTAGCGGTCCTGTTCGAGAACGAACGCTGGGCCGAGGCGGTCAGCAGTGCTGCTCTGGCGAAAGCGGTTTCCTGTTGGCGTCGATTCGGCGAGGAGCCGCTCGCGTCCTTCGATCCACGACGGCTGGGAGTCCAGGCGCCGCCATGAGTGAGGTGCAACGCATGCCGATCGGGAGCAAGTCGCCATGTGCGCCACCGAATAGGGTTCGAGCGGTTTCTCCCTCTCCCCCCTGGGAGAGGGTCGGGGTGAGGGCCACCGCCGCCCGCTCTGAGCCGCCCCGCCCGGCCCTTCGCTGCCTCGGCGCTGCGTACACTTCTGCAAATTGCCGCAGCGCAGCATCATGACCACCCAGCTCCAGGAACTTCTCGACAGCAACCGCCTCTGGGCCGCGAAGACCGAGGCGCGCAGCCCCGGCTTCTTCACGAACTTGCTGGCACAGCAGGCGCCGCAGTACCTGTGGATCGGCTGCGCCGACAGCCGGGTGCCGGCCAACGAGCTGGTCGATCTGCTGCCGGGCGAGCTGTTCGTGCACCGCAACGTCGCCAATGTGGTCGTGCACTCGGATCTGAACTGCCTGTCGGTGATCCAGTTCGCCACCGATCTGCTGAAGGTCGGGCACATCATCGTCGTCGGCCATTCGCGCTGCGGCGGCGTGGTGGCGGCGCTGAACGACACCCGCGTCGGCCTGGCCGACAACTGGATCCGCCATGTGCAGGACGTGCGCAACCGCCACCAAGGATGGCTCGACACGCTGCCGCTGGAGGAGCAGATCGATGCGCTCGGCGAGCTCAACGTGATCGAGCAGGCGAAAAATGTTTGCCAGACTACCGTCGTGCAGGACGCTTGGGCGCGCGGCCAGGAACTGGTCGTGCACGGCTGGTTCTACGGCCTGAACAACGGGCTGCTGCGCGACCTGAAAATCACCGTGCC
>JAYSLR010000252.1:0-8407 GCA_043725365.1 Rhizobacter sp.
GATCTGGTTGCCCACCGTGTACAGCGGGTTCAGCGCGGTCATCGGCTCCTGGAAGATCATCGCGATATCGGCGCCGCGGATGCCCCGCATTTCGCGCTCGGATTTCTTCAGCAGATCGGCGCCCTCGAAGCGGATCGCACCGCTCGTGACCGCCGCATCGACCAGCCGCAGCACCGACAGCGCGGTGATCGACTTGCCCGAGCCCGATTCGCCGACCAGCGCGAACTTCTCGCCCGGGGCGATGGCGAACGACACGTCGTCGACGACCGTGCTGGTGCCGAAACGCACCGTCAGCCGATCGATCTCGAGCAGGTTCTGGGGGGCACTCATGACTTGCGCGTGTCGAAGGCGTCGCGCAGCGCGTCGCCGATGAAGGTCAGCAGCAGCATCGTGACCACCAGCACCGTGAAGGTCGGGAAGATGATCCACCAGGCGTCCAGGTTCGCCTTGCCCTGCTTCACCAGGTCGCCCAGCGAGGGCACGTCCGGCGGCACGCCCAGGCCAAGGAAGTCGAGCGCGACCAGGCTCAGGATCGCCGCGCCCATGCGGAACGGCAGGAAGGTGATCGCCGGCGTCAGCGAGTTCGGCAGCACGTGGCGCCAGATGATCTGCGCGTTCGACAGGCCGAGCGCGCGCGCCGCCTTGACGAACTCGAGCGAGCGGTTGCGCAGGAACTCGGCGCGTGTGTAATCGGACAGGCCGACCCAGCCGAACAGCGACAGCAGGATCAGCAGCAGCAGCACCGACGGCTGGAAGATCGATGCGAAGATGATCAGCAGGTAGAGCTCGGGGATCGAGGTCCAGATCTCGATCAGGCGCTGCATCGTCAGGTCGATGCGACCTGCGAAGTAGCCCTGCACCGCGCCGGCGGCCAGCCCGAGCACCAGCCCGATCGCGGTCAGCGCGAACGCGAACAGGATGCTGACGCGAAAGCCGTAGAGCAGCCGCGCGAGCATGTCGCGCCCGACCTGGTCGGTGCCGAGCCAGTGGTCGGCGTTCGGCGCGGCCGGGAACGCGCCCTTCGCGAAGTATTCGGTCGAGTTCGCCGAGTGGTGGTTCGGCGCGCGCAGCATCCAGTTGCCGGGCTTCGCGAACTGCTGGACGATGAACGGGTCGCTCCACTCGGTGGGCGTGTGGAAGTCGCCGCCCAGGCGCGTCTCGGGCGGGTTGTCGAGGATGGGCACGAACCACTCGCCCTGGTAGCGCGCGAGCAGCGGCCGGTCGTTGCTGAGCAGTTCGGCGAATGCGCTCAACACCAGCAGGCCGGCGAAGATCCACAGCGACCACAGCCCGAGGCGGTTGCGCGTGAAGCGGTCCCAGGCGCGCCGGTTCGGTGAGCGTGGTGAACCCGGGTGGACCGCTGCGCCGGCCGATCCCGATGGCTGCGCCACGGTGCCGACCGCGTCGTCGACGGCCGTCACTTGCCCACCGCCTGAAACTGCACGCGCGGGTCGACGACGACGTAGAGCAGGTCCGAGATCAGCTTGACGACCAGGCCGATCAAGGTGAACAGGTACAGCGAGCCCAGCACGACCGGATAGTCGCGCCGCACGATCGCCTCGTAGCTCAGCAGGCCCAGCCCGTCGAGCGAGAACAGCGTCTCGATCAGCAGCGCGCCGGCGAAGAATGCGCCGACGAACGCGGCCGGAAAGCCGGTGACGATCGGGATCAGCGCGTTGCGCAGGATGTGCTTCCACAGCACGCGCGGCTGCGACAAGCCCTTGGCGCGCGCGACCAGCACGTACTGCTTGCGCATCTCCTCGATGAAGGTGTTCTTCGTCAGCATCGTCATCTCGGCGAAGCTGCCCACGACCAGGCAGGTCAGCGGCAGCGTCAGGTGCCAGAAGTAGTCGCGGATGCGCGCCGGCCAGGCCAGCTCGAGCCAGTTGTCCGAGGTCAGGCCGCGCAGCGGGAACACCTCCCAGAACGTGCCGCCGCAGAACAGCACGATCAGCAACACCCCCAGCACGAAGCCGGGGATCGCGAAGCCGAACATCACGAAGAAGGTCGAGACCGCGTCGAAGCGCGAGCCCTCGCGCACCGCTTTCGCGATGCCCAGCGGCACCGAGATCAGGTACGAGATCAGGAAGGTCCACAGGCCCAGGCTGATCGAGACCGGCAGCTTCTCCTTGATCAGCGTCCAGACCGGCTTGTTCTGCATGAAGCTGGTGCCGAGGTCGAAGCTCGCGAAATTCTTCAGCATCTCGACATAGCGCACGTGCGCCGGCTTGTCGAAGCCGTAGAGCTTCTTCAGCGCGGCGATCTGCTTCTCGTCGATGTCGCCGCGCGCCTTGTAGGCGCCGCCGGCGCCGGTGCGCGCCTGCGCCATCAGCTGCTCGACCGGGCCGCCGGGCACGAACTGGATCACGATGAACGCGACGGTCAGCACGCCCAGCAGCGTGGGCAGCATCAGCGCGATTCGTTTGAGGATGTAGGTCAGCATGCGCGGCCCGTGATGGCTCAGGACGTCTTGCCTGTGAGGCTCTTGTCCCACCAGGCGACGATCGGCCACGGCAGGCGCGTGTCCAGGTCCGGCGCGAGGTCGGTCGTGAAGTGCAGCGGCTGCACGGCCGGGATGCCGAACTTGTTCCAGTAGGCCAGGTCCTCGCCGTCCTTGTAGAGCTCGGGCACCTGCCAGTAGCTCCACATCACGACGCGGTCCAGGGCACGGCACGCGTCGCGGAAGTCGGCCAGCGTCGCGGCCACACCCATCGCCGCGAGGAGGCGGTCGACGCACCGGCTCTTGACGCCGCGCAGGTTGTTGCTGGCCTTCTCGTCGGCCGCCTTGCTGCCGTACAAGGCGACGTAGTCGGCGACGACCGGCAGCTGGAACGCGGGCTCGACGATCGTGCACATGTCGAAGTCGAACTCCTGCAGCCGGCGGTCGAACAGCGCGAAGTCGACGTGCCGCGTGCCGATCGTCATGCCGAGCTTGCGGCCGTTGCGGGCCCACGGCAGCATGCGCCGGTCGGTGTCCTGGCCGGAGGGCGCGAGCAGCTCGACGACGAAGGGCTCGCCCTTCGGGTTGCGCAGCACGCCGGCGGTGTCGAGCCGCCAGCCGGCGGCTTCGAGCAGCGAGCGCGCCTCGAGCAGGTGGCGGCGCAGTGCGTTCGGGTCGGTGTCGTTGCGCGGTGCGACGAACGGCGGGCCGAACACCTCCTTCGGCAGCTCGGCGCGGTAGGGCTCGAGCAGCTTCAGCTCGCCCGGCGACGGCAGGCCCTGGGCCGCGAACTCGGAGTTGTTGAACACGCTGTTGGCGCGCTTCAGGCCGAACTTCGGGAAGCGGTTGTTGGTCTCGAAGTCGTAGGTGAGCATGAAGGCCTTGCGCACCCGGATGTCCGCGAAGATCGGATGGCGCAGGTTGATCTCGTACGCCTGCAGCCCCTGGCCGGTGCCGACGTGAATGCTCTTCTTGACGATCCGGCCGTCGTCGAACTTCGCGCCGACGAGCTGGCGCTCCCAGAGCTTGGCGGTGTAGACGCGCACGATGTCGTACTCGCCGGCCTTGAAGGCCTCGGTCGCGATGTCCTCGTCCTGGTAGTAGCGATAGACGATGCGGTCGAAGTTGTACATGCCGCGCCGCACCGGCAGGTCGCGCGCCCAGTAGTCCGGGTTGCGCTGGAACTCGATGCGCCGGCCCGAGTCGGTGCGTGCGATCGTGTACGGGCCGCTGGCGATCGGCGGCTGGTCGACGATCTGATCGAACGGCGGGTGGCTGCCATCGGCCTTCTGGCCCCACTTGCGCGAGAACACCACGAGCCCACCGAGCTTGAAGATCGTGTCGGAGGTCTTCTCGACGAGGTCGAACTGGATCGTGCGCGCATCGAGCACCACGGCGCGCGCGACGCCGGCGAGCGCCGTGTTGTAGCTCGGCAGCACGAACTTGCCGGTCAGCGTGTCGAAGCTGTACTTCACGTCGTCGGCCGTGACCGGGTCGCCGTTCGAGAACCGCGCCTTCGGATGCAGGCGGAACACGATCGCGCTCCTGTCCGGCGCGACCCACATCTCCTCGGCGAGCAGCCCGTACATGGTCTGCGTCTCGTCGGCGGCGAGAAAGGCGAGCGTCTCGATCATGTAGATCGCCACGCCCGCCGGCGCATTGCCCTTGATCGTGTAGTAGTTGAGCTTGTCGAAGCTGGTGCGCCGGTCGGAGTTCGGCAGGTACATCGTGCCGCCCTTGGGCGCGTCCGGGTTCAGGTACTCGAAGTGGTCGAAGCCGCGCGGGTACTTCGGCTCGCCGAACGCGGCGTAGGCATGCACCCAGCCGTCGACGGGCACCGCGGGACGGCCCGGGACCTCGTCGGTCGGCGCGCTCGGCGTGGCCGCCAACGAGGGCACGGCGAGGCACGCGAGGCACGACGCGGTCGCCTTCAACGCCGACCGGCGCCCGGCGGCCGGCCGGGATACAGCTTTTTGCATGGCGCGAATGCTAAGGCAAGCGCCGCGCCGCGCGCCGCTGGTTTACACGGCCGCGTGCGACCGCCCGGTCACGCCGTCAGGCGGGCCGCCGGCTTCAGCAGCGCGGCACAGGTCGCGCGCTTCGGATCGGTCGCCTCCAGCGCGCCGCAGACGCCGTCGAGCTGCGCCTGCAGGCGCTTCAGCGTCGCGGTGTGCGCGCCCCTCTTGTTCCAGGCCTGCAGCTGGGCGCCGACACGCTGCAGCGAACGGCCGCTGCGCTCGTAGAACGCATCGGGCTGCTTCGCGGCCTCGGCGAGCAGCTCGGCGGCGGCCTTCTCGATGCGGGCGTCGTCGTGCGGTGCCATCTCGACCAGCGCGCCGACATAGCTCGCGCCCCACTGCAGGCGCGTGGCCGGGCCCTCGCTCTTGTCGAACGCCTGCTCGTACCAGCGCAGCGCCTCGGTCTTGTCGCCGCGCGCCTTGGCGTTGCTCGCGAGCTCGCTCATCAGGTAGTACGGCGAATGGCTCTTCGCGAGGTTGGCCTGCAGCAGCGCGTCCGATTCATGCCCCAGGCCGGCGCGCTTGAGCAGGTAGGCCGCCGCGGTGATGACCGCCTGGCGCTCGTAGCCGTCGGTGATCTCGCGATCGGCGCGCGCGGTCTGTGCGCGGATGTCGGCGAGCAGCGCCTCGGGCAGCCTGGGCCGGGCTGCCTTCGCGCCTTCGGTCTTCGGCGCGTCGAGGGTCGCGAGCTCGACCTGCGCGATCAGCGCCGTCATCCGGTCGGCGCGCGACAGGCTGTCGTCGGCCTCGAAGCGCTTCAGCGCCGTGCCGAACGCGGCCAGCAACTCGGCGCGCTGCGGCGTGCCCTTGGCGCTGAGCGCGCGCGTGATGTCGGGGGCGTCGTTGGTCAGCACGTCCAGGTAGGTGCGCGCGGTCGGCGCGTCGGCCAGCACCTTCAGCAAGGTGGCCTGCGCCGCCGGGTCGGGGCGGGCCGGCGCCTTGTCGTCGACCGCCGCGAGCGCCTTCAGGCGCAGCCGGGTGGCGACCTCGGCCTGGTCGGCCGGGCAGGCGTCGGCGAGCTGCTTCAGCAGCGCGGGCACGCCGTCCTTGGGCACGAGCTGCTGCTGGTCGGTGTCCCACGAGTAGAACGCGAGTAGGCGCCAGTCGTTGGCGGTGAGGCCGGCGCCGCCGGCCTTGACTCGCGCGAGCACCTCCTTGACCGGGCGCTGCGCGTTCATGCCCAGCGTCAGCACCTGCGTGTAGCGCTCGGCCTCGACCTCGCCGGGCAGCCGCGTCATCTCGACCCCCTGCGGGTTGAACAGCAGCATCGTCGGGTAGCCGCTGACCTTGAAGCGCGCCCCCAGCTTCTGCGCGCCGGGGCTGTCGCCGTCGACGTAGACCGGCACGAAGGCGCGCGAGCGTTCGATGAAATCCTGGCGGTTGAACAGCGTCGCCTTGACCTGGTTGCAGGGCGGGCACCACTTCGCACCCCAGTAGACGAACATCGGCTTGGTCTGTGCCCGGGCGAGCGCGAACGCGGCGTCGACATCGGCGTCGCTGGAGGCGTGCCGCCAGGCGATGCCGGCTTCGGCGTGGTCGGCGGGCGCCGCGGCAGCGACCGGCGCCGGCGGCGCGGCCACCTCGGCCGGCTTCGAGCAGGCCGCGAGCAGCGCCGCCAGCGCGAGGGCGGACCACGCGTGTCGAGGTTCGGTGAACATGGGCGAAGCGTCCTTGTCGAAAAGCGCGGTGCAGAGCGGGGATCAGTCGACCGGGGCGGGCGCCTCGCGCACCGGGTCATTGGGCCGGTGCGAAGCGTACTGCGCCACCGCCACCCCCGCGAGCGTCAGGGCCGCACCGGCGAGCTTGGCGCCCGTGTAGCGCTCGCCCGTCATCGCCCAGGCGACCAGGCCCGCCACCGGCGGCATCAGGTACATCAGCGGTGCACTGCGCGCAACGCCGCGCACCGCGTTGACCCAGCCCCAGACCAGCCAGCCGAGGAAGGCCGAGATCAGCACCGCGTAGCACAGGCCCAGCCAGATGGCGGGGCGGACTTCGCTCCAGTCGACTGCCAGTCCGGCCGGCAGGCTCAGCAGCACGACCGGACCGCTGCCCAGCAGCGTCGCGTAGGCCATCACGGTGACGCCGCCGTGGCGCTCGATCAGCGGCTTGGCGGTGACGGTGTAGTACGAGAAGAACGACGCGGCCACGAGCAGCGTGAGGTCGCCGCCGCTGGCCCGCCAGTGGCCGCCGAGCAGCTTGTCCGACAGGAACACGAGCACCCCGGCAGCGGCCACCGCGACGCCGGCCACCTGGCCGCGCGTGAGCCGCTCCAGCCCGTGCCAGCGCAGGATCAGCAGCGTGAAGACCGGCCCGCAGGCCAGGATCAGCGAGCTCGAGAACGCCGTCGACCAGTGGATGCCGTAGGTCACGAGCCCGACGTGCAGCAGGTGCCCGGTCAGGCCCAGCTTGGCCAGCGCGAACAGTTCGGCCCGTGGCAGCCGGGGCCACCGCCACCCGAAGCGCCAGAGCAGCAGCGCCGAGGCCGCGACCGGCATCATCAGGTAGCGCGCGAACAGGAATCCGCCCGGCGACAACGCGGTGAACACCGCCTTCTGCACGCTGAAGTTCGTGCCCCAGACCACGACCATCGCGATCGCCGCCCACAGCGCCTGGCGCGTGCGGTCAGGGGCGGGGCTGGGCAGGGGCGTGGCGTCGAGCGCGGGCGGCATTCGTGTCAGGGGTCGGTCGGTGGCCCCGAAGTGTCGCCGAGTTGGCCCTGCGCGTCCTCGAGCCGCCATCCTTCGATCGGCGTGGCCCGCGCCAGCGCCATCCACAGGCCGAACGGCATCTGCATCGCCCGCTTCGGTGCCGGCCGCGCGACCTCGAGCGCGCCGTCGCCGGCGACCAGCACGCCGCACTCGCCCGGGATCTCGTCCGGTTCGGCGATGCCGGCGCGGATCACGTACCAGCACTCGCTGCTCAATTGCAGGTAGGCGGCGCGCTTCGATGCGCTGCGCAGGTCCGCGAGCAGGTCGGCGCGGTTCACCTTGACCTCGTGAACGACCGGTGCCAGGTAGGCCTCGACGCTGGTGTGGCGGATCGAGAACACGTCCGGCATCGCCATCGCCCAGGCCTCGCCGACCTTCGCGCGCAGGCTCAACCCCCGCCACGCGATGCGCCCGGCGCGCGTCATCTCGCGCGCGACGCGCTCCACCAGCAGCTCGTGCGCGTCGCGTCGCGCACGGTTGAGCTGCAGCGTCTGCGCGAGCAGCGCAACGCCGGCGTCGCTGACGCGCACGGTTTCGTGGCCGAGCGCGCTGCGCTGGCGCTCGAGCAGCCCGGCGGCCAGCAGCTCGAGTTCGAGCGCGTCCTGGCACGGCCAGCCGGCCGAGCGGTAGACCTCGCGCAGGCGGCGCCGGTGCGCCGCGGTGATCGCCACATCCGCCATCCGCGAAGCGTAGCGCCTCGCGGACGAGGGGCCGTTCAGGTCGCCGGCTTGTCGCTCAGCGCCTTCAGGTTGTCGATCAGTTCCTGGCTCATCGGCGCGTTCAGGTTGATGCCCTTGGGCGGGATCGGCGACTGGAACCACTTCGTGTACAGCTTCGTGAACTCGCCGCTCTTCATCAGGTTGGCCAGCGTGTCGTCGACCAGCTTCTTGAAGGCCGGATCGTTCTGCCGGATCATGATCGCGTAGGGCTCGACCTGGATCGGCTCGCCCACCACCGCCAGCGAGGCCGGGTTCTGCGCGCTCGCACGCAGGCCGTACAGCAGGATGTCGTCCATGCCGAACGCCACCGCGCGGCCCGACTCGACCATTAGCGCCGACTCGGCGTGGTCCTTGGCCGCGAGCAGGTCCATGCCGAGCTTCTTCTCCTCGTTCAGGTTGCGCAGGATCTTGTAGTTGGTCGTGCCGGTGGTCGACACGATGGTCTTGCCCTTCAGGTCGTCGATGGTCTTGATCTGCGTGCCGGCCTTCACCAGGAAGCGCGTGCCGGTGTAGAAGTAGTTG
>JAYSLR010000253.1:0-3373 GCA_043725365.1 Rhizobacter sp.
ACGCTCGCCGGGCACCTGATCGAGTGCGGCGCGCAGTGCACCGGTGGCCTGTTCACCGACTGGGAGGTCGTATCCGACTGGGAGAACATCGGCTTCCCCATCGTCGAGGCCGACGCCGACGGCAGCTTCACGATCACCAAGTCACCCGGCACCGGCGGCCTCGTGACACCGGCGACGGTGGCCGAGCAGTTGCTCTACGAGATCGGCGACCCGCGCGCCTACCTCGTGCCCGACGTGAGCTGCGACTTCACCCAGGTCCGGATGGTGCAGGACGGCGAACACCGCGTGCGCGTGACGGGCGCGACCGGCCGCGCGCCGACCGCGAGCTACAAGGTCAGCGCGACCTTCGCCGACGGCTACCGAAACACCGGCTTCCTGACGATCGCCGGCGAGGCCGCGGTGCGCAAGGCCCAGCGCACCGGCAACGCGCTGCTGACGCGGATGCAGCGCATGCTCGAGGAGCGCAAGCTGCCGCCATTCACCGAGACCCGCATCGAGGTGCTGGGCGGCGAGGAGATGTTCGGCGCGAACGGCCGCAGCGGCGCACGCGAGGTGGTGCTGAAGATGAGCGCGAAGGCGGCGTCGAAGGACAGCCTCGAGCTGTTCGCGCGCGAGTTCGCGCCGGCCGCGACCTCGATGGCGCCGGGCACGCTGGGCCTGGTCGGCGGCCGGCCGAGCCCGACGCCGGTGGTGCGGCTGTTCTCGTTCCTGTGGCCGAAGTCGGCGCTCGCGGTGGCGATCGAGATCGACGGCGAGCATGTGGCGGTGGCCGTCCCGACCGCGGGCGGCTTCGATGCCGCGGCGCTCGGCCCGGCGTTGCGGCATGCCGTCGGCGCGCTCGACGCGGCCTCGAAGCGCGTGCCGCTGATCGCGCTCGCGCACGGCCGCTCGGGCGACAAGGGTGACCAGGCCAATATCGGCATCATCGCGCGCGATGCGGCCCAGTTGCCGCTGCTGTCGGCCTGGCTCACGCCCGAGCGCGTCGCCGCGCACTTCGCGCACCGCGCGCCGGCGCGCGTCGAGCGCTTCGACCTGCCGGGCCTGAACGCGATGAACTTCGTGCTGCACGGCGTGCTCGGCGGCGGCGGCATGGCCTCGCTGCACACCGACAACCTCGCGAAGGCCTACGCACAGGTCCTGCTGGCCATGGACGTGCCGGCGCCGTATTGATGCGCTCAGGGCAACGCGTGCGGGCTGCGCTTCTCGTACCAGTGCGTGATGCGCTCGCCGTCCCAGTGCAGCGCAATGTGCGCGGTGGATCGGGCGCTGCGGATCGCCTTCGGCCGGAACACGCCGACGCACAGGCCGCCCAGGTCGCGCACGCTCGGGAACTGCACGCCCCAGCTGCCGGCCTCGCGCAGCTGCCGGCCCAGGCGCTGCGGCGCGCGGTAGTCGATCGGGTCGAACAGCGCCGCACCGCGCGGGCCGAGATCTCGCAGGTCGTGCAGCTCGGCGCGGATCGTCGCGGTGATCGCGCGCAGGTCGACGTCGGTCGGCGGCTCTTGGGTGCGCGCCAGGAACAATGCGCGATGGTGGCTCACCTCCTTGATCGCCGTCGCCAGCGTCTGCGCGGCGTAATAGACACCGTAACGGCCGTCCGAGAAGCGCGAGCCCTCCGGGTTCAGGTGCGTGAACGCGGCCATCACCATCGTGCTGCCCGCGCCGCTGACGCGCTCGGCCGGCGGCACCAGCTGCAGTTGGCCGATGTCGTCACGGATGCGCGGGTTGGTCAGCGCCTCGATCGCGAACACCGCGTCCAGGTCGGCCGGTTCGGCGACACGGTCGTACAGGCCGACGGTCGGGTAGCGCGACGGGATCAGCCGGTAGCTCGGCCGCCACTCGGTGGCGCGGATCGGGATGCTCGCCGGCGCAATCGCCATCAGGCCTTGCCGCCGCGCTGCGCGTCGAGGTACTGGCGCACGACGTACAGATCGGCCACCTGCCCGCCCAGCATGCGCTCGAGCGCGGGCTTGCCGCCGAACAGCGGCGCGCCGTTCGGCTGACGCACCCAGGCATCGGCCTGGCGCGCGACCGGCAGCAGGATCTGCAGCGCCGCGTAGATGCCGAACAGGTACGACAGCCGTTCCAGCACGTGGCGGTCCAGCGCGGTGCCGACCTTGCCCTGCTTCCACTGGTACAGCGTCGTGCGGCCGACGCCGAGCAGCGTGGCCTGCTCGGTGGCGTCGAGCTGCCACGCGTCGGCGATGCGCCAGAAGGTACGCAATCCCGCCTGGGCGGCGGCGGGAGCGCTCGGGTCGACGGGCGCGGCGGTCGGTCGCAGGACAGCACTCATGCCCGAAGGGTAGTTCATTGACGGACGAAAATCAACGGATCGTCCGTCACCGAACAATCCCGATGGCGCTCGCCTGCGCCGGTCCGATCAGCCGCGGGCGTGCGTCACGCCGCCGTCGATCACGAGGGTCGAGCCCATCACGTAGTCGCCGGCGCGCGAGGCCAGGTAGATCGCGCCGCCGGCCATGTCCTCGTCGCGGCCGATGCGGCCGGCCGGAATGCGCTTGGCCGTCTCCTCGGCATGGTCGCGCGCGACGCGGTTCATGTCGGAGGCGAATGCGCCCGGCGCGATCGCGCTGACGACGATGTTGTCCTGCGCCAGCCGCAGCGCCATGCGGCGGGTCAGCTGGATCAGCCCGGCCTTGCTCGCCGCATACGAGTAGGTCTCCTGCGGGTTCACCGAGATCCCGTCGATCGACGCGATGTTGATCACCTTGGCCGGCTGCGTCTTCGCCGCGGCACGCAGCGGTTCGATGAGCGCCTGCGTCAGGAAGAACGGCGACTTCAGGTTCAGGTCGACGACCTTGTCCCAGCCCTTCTCGGGGAAGGTGTCGAAGGTCTCGCCCCAGGCCGCACCGGCGTTGTTGACGAGGATGTCGAGCCGGGACTCGCGCGCCGTGTACGCCGCGACGAGGGCTTGGATGCCTGCCATCGTCGAGACGTCGGCCGGCAGCGAGATGCATTCGCCCTGCGCCGACAACTCCTTCGCTGTCGCGTCGCAATCGGCCGCCTTGCGCGACGAGATGTAGACGCGCTTCGCGCCCGCCGCGAGAAAACCCGCCGCAATCATGCGGCCGATGCCGCGTGAACCGCCGGTGACGAGGGCGATGCGGCCCTTCAATGAGAACAGGTCGGTCATGGTGGTGTCTCCTTCGACGGTGTTTGGGGTTGCCGTCGATTGTGCGCAGACACCGACCCGCGCCGCTGTCACCCGCGCGTCGCGCGAGTCGCGTTCAGGCGATCGCCCCCAGCCCCGCGGCGACCGCGTCCGACCGCGCTTGGTGGATCGCGTCGCCGACCCCCGGGCCGGTCACCCCGCGCGCCGCGGCCTGCTCGACCACCGCGGCGCTGTCGACGTTGC
>JAYSLR010000254.1:0-3062 GCA_043725365.1 Rhizobacter sp.
CACCCTGGCGATGCGCCTGAAGGGCATGGGCTACGAGCACCTGCTGCCGGTGCCGATGAAGATCCTCGCCTCGAAGGCGACGCTGCATTTCCTGCTCGAGGACACGGCGCTGAACCGCGGCATGGAGCGGCTGGTCTGCGTCGGCCCGTTCGACGCCGCGGCCAAGGACTACCTGAAGCAGCACGCCGGCCGGCCGGTCGACTTTCTCGGCCAGGCGCCGAAAGCGCACGTCAAGGACGCCCTCCTCTTCGTCAGCGACCAGATCGAAGGCTTCGATCCGCCGGTCGAGGAGCAGCAGGCGAGAAACCTGCACATCGTGCGCGAGCGCGACCTCTGCGACCGCTTCGGCCTGGTGCCGGGCTGACGGCGATTCGCCGCCCGCGACCCGATCGCCCAGCCCGCGACTCATGATCGAGATCGACGCCACGGCCCGCGTCTCGCCGCTCGCCGACATCGAGGACTCGGTGCGCGGCAGCCGCATCGTCGTCGGCGCGCATTCCGCGATCGACAGCTTCGTCAAGATCAAGCCGGCCGGCGGCAGCGGCGACCTGATCGTCGGCGAGCACTCGGTGATCAATTCGGGCTGCGTGCTCTACACCGGCCACGGCATCCGTATCGGCAACCATGTCGCGATCGCTGCCAACACCACGCTGGCGCCGGTCAACCATGCCTTCGCCGACCGCTCGCGGCGGATCGACGAGCAGGGCTTTCTGCCCGGCAAGGGCGGCATCGTCATCGAGGACGACGTCTGGATCGGCGCCAACTGCGTGCTGCTCGACGGCGCGGTCCTGCGCCGCGGCTGCGTCATCGGCGCCGGCTCGCTGGTGCGCGGCGAGGTCGCCGCGTACACGGTCCAGGCCGGCAACCCGCTGGTGCAACGCGGCGAGCGCACATGACACAGGCGACCGTGGTCGGTGCCTCGGGCTTCATCGGCCGCCGCCTCCTTGCCCATCTGCAAGCCACGGGTTGGGACTGCCGCGCCCCGGCACGCCACGACCGCGTGTTCGTGCGCGAGGATCTGGGCACGGTCTTCTATTGCGCCGGACTCACCGCCGACTACGCGCGGCGCCCCCACGACACGGTGCGCGCCCACGTCGGGCTGCTCGACGAGATCCTCGAGCATGCGCAGTTCGACGCGCTGGTCTACCTCTCGTCGACCCGGCTCTACGACAGCTGCAAGGCTTCCGGTGCGCAGACGATCGGCGAGGACGCGGCCCTGTGCCTCGATCCCGCCCACCCGCGCCACCTCTACGATCTGTCGAAGGCGCTCGGCGAGTCGCTGTGCCGGCAGGTCAGCGGCGGCCGTGCGCGCGTGGCGCGGCTGAGTTGCGTCTATGCCGGTGCGAACGACGAGGACGGATTTCTCGCCGGCCTGCTGCGCCGCCTGCGCGAGCCGCGCGCCGTGCCGATGCTGGCCATCGACTCCTGCGCCGACGCGGCGCGCGACTACGTCCATGTCGACGACGTGCTGACGGCACTGGCGCTGATCGCGACGCGCGGCACCCGGCCGGTCTACAACGTCGCCGCCGGCGCGAACGTGAGCAACGCGCAGTTGTTCGCCCACCTCGGCACCCTGGCCGGCTGCGAGCTGCGTGCCCTGCGCTCCGATCCGCTGCCCTGCCCCGCGACGATCTCGATCGAGCGCATGCGCCGCGAATTCGATTGGCAACCGCGACCGCTGCTGGAACGCCTGCCCGGACTCGTGCGCGAGGCGGTGTCGTGCTGACGCTGAGCCTGGGCAGCCAGGAGGCGCTGCTCGACTACCTGTGCCGCCAGCTCGAGAACTTCTTCCCCGACGGTCGCGGCGCCTCCGAGCGGCCGGCCATGCAGGCGCAGCTGCCCGCGGCCCTGCAGCGCCTCGGCCGCTGCATCGACGCCGTGCGCATGTGGACGCCGGGTCAGTTCGACCACCTGCATTCGTCGCAGTACACGACCTTCCTCTACTACCTGGCTAACACGCTCTGGCGTGACGGCACCGATCGGGCGCTCTGCAACAAGCTGTTCGGCCTGAACAAGGCGCTCAACGGCATCGACCTGTTCTACGAGATCGAGATGCCCGAGGTGTTCTTCATCGGCCACTCTGTCGGCATCGTGCTGGCGAAAGCACGCTACGGAAACCGGCTGGTGCTCTACCAGAACAGCACCGTCGGCAAGAACCACGGCGAGGCGCCTTCGCTCGGCGAGGGCGTGGTGATGTACCCGGGCACTGCCGTCATCGGCCGCTGCGAGATCGGCGCGGGAACGGTCATCGCGCAGGGCACGCGCATCGTCAACCGCAGCACGCCGGGGAGCTGCATGGTGTTCCAGGGCGAGGGCGGCGGGCTGGTCGTCAAGCCGCCGACGCGCGACGTGCTCCTCGACCTGTTTCGTTGAGGCCGAAAACCGTCTACGCTAGGGTCCTCGCGGCAGCTACGAAAGGAGGTGATATGTCTTCATTCTCTAGGTCCGGGGCGGATCCCGACTGAGCAGTCGGCTCTGTAGCCAGACCCGCGGGCGCTCCGCACCATCGGTGGGAGCGCCCGCGTCACGTCAGGTGCTGGTTTTCTGGTGTTCCTCGGCCTGGCCGCGATGTGCTTGCGGTGAGTCAGGCGTCGCTTTCGTAAACTCGCGGCCTGACACTCATCCGGAGCCCGAACATCATGCTGACCTCCCGCGCCATGGCAGCGGCGCTGCTCGTCGTCTCGTCTGCAGCGTTCGCGGCCCCGGCCGAGTACATCTTCGTCGACGATTCCTCGCCCGACCTGATCGACAGCGCAGGCGCCGTCGCGCTCTGGAAGGCGCAGGTCGACGGCAGCCTGCGCATGCGTCTGCGGAAGCTCTACCCGGTCTCCAAGTGGGGCTTCGTCAGCCAGGTCCAGGGCGGGTTCACGCGCGAGGGCGCTTGCGTCGTCACCGCCCGCGCGGTGATGGTGCCGCGCGTCATGGGCAGCCGGCTGGTCTTCAAGCCGCAGCGTTCGGCGACGGCCTTCGGCACCCAGCCCTCGGCCACCCGCGACCAGTGCCGCGAACTCGCCGCCGCCAAGCTCAAGGACGCGATCCTCGGGGTGCGCTCGGCGCTGATC
>JAYSLR010000255.1:0-3256 GCA_043725365.1 Rhizobacter sp.
GCCGTCGGTCCGTCTCACCGGCCGATGCCCGCGAGGGCGTCTCTCCACCCCAGCACCTTGAACCATACAAGCCCGCGCCGGGTACCGCCTGCCGCGACACGCAGAGTGAGCTTGGGGTTTCATGTCAGCGCCTGATCGCGCGGTGGCCGATGTCGCGGCGGTACTGCGCGCCATCGAAGCGGATGCCGCGCAGCACGTCGTAGGCGCGCTGCTGCGCGATCCGCACCGAGTCGCCGAGCGCGGTGACGCACAGCACGCGCCCGCCCGAGGTCACCGGTGCGCCCGCGGTCGGCGCGGTGCCGGCATGGAACACCATCGCGTCGGCGGCCTCCGCCGGCAGCCCGGTGATCGCGTCGCCCTTGCGCGGGTTCAGCGGGTAGCCGCTCGCGGCCATCACGACGCCCAAGGCGGTGCGGCGGTCCCATTCGAGCTCGACCTGGTCGAGCGTGCCGTCGGTGGCGTGCATCAGCACCTCGGCCAGATCGCTCTTGAGCCGCATCATGATCGGCTGCGTCTCCGGGTCGCCGAGGCGGCAGTTGAATTCGACCGTGCGCGGCCGGCCGGCGGCGTCGATCATCAGGCCGGCGTAGAGGAAGCCGGTGAACACGATGCCGTCCCGGGCCATGCCGGCGATCGTCGGCAGGATGATCTCGTGCATCGCGCGCGCGTGCACGTTCGGCGTGACCACCGGCGCCGGCGAGTACGCGCCCATGCCGCCGGTGTTCGGGCCTTCGTCGTCGTCGAGCAGGCGCTTGTGGTCCTGGCTGGTCGCGAGCGGCACGACGTTCTTGCCGTCGCACATCACGATGAAGCTGGCCTCCTCGCCCTCGAGGAATTGCTCGATCACGACACGGGCCTGGCCTGCGTTGTGCTGCACGCCGAGCCGGTTGTCGTCGGCGCTGAGCATCCAGGCGATCGCCTCGTGCGCCTGCGCCAGGCTCGTCGCGACGACCACGCCCTTGCCCGCCGCCAGGCCGTCGGCCTTGATGACGATCGGCGCGCCGCTCTTGCCCACTTCGGCGTCGACGTGCGCATGCGCCGCGGCGGCATCGGTGAAGGTCGCGAACGCCGCGGTCGGAATGCCGTGGCGCTGCATGAAGGCCTTCGCGAAGGCCTTCGAACTCTCGAGCTGCGCCGCCGCCCGCGTCGGGCCGAAGATGCGCAGCCCACGCGCGCGGAACACGTCGACCACGCCGCCGGCCAGCGGGCCCTCGGGGCCGACGACCGTCAGCGCGACCTTCTCGGCCTGCACGAAGTCGGCGAGCGCCGCAGGGTCGGTGATCGCGATGTTCGTCAGCCGCGCATCGGCCGCCGTACCGCCGTTGCCGGGGGCGACGAACACGGTCTGCACCTTCGGCGATTGCGCGAGCTTCCAGGCCAGCGCGTGCTCGCGGCCGCCGTTGCCGATGACCAGGACCTTCATTGCGCCCCGCCCTTCATTCCGCGATCTCGGCGTTGTGGTACAGCTCCTGCACGTCGTCGAGGTCCTCGATCATGTCGATCAGCTTCTGCATGCGCTGGCCGTCCTCGCCGGCGAGTTGCACCGTGTTCTCGGCGCGCATCGTGACCTCGGCCACGTCGGGCTTCAGCCCGGCCTTCTCGAGCGCGGCCTTCACCGCCTCGAACTCGGGCGGCGCGCACAGCACCTCGATCGCGCCGTCGTCGTCGGTCAGCACGTCGTCGGCGCCGGCGTCGAGCGCCGCTTCCATGACCTTGTCCTCACTCGTGCCGGGCGCGAACACGAACTGGCCGACGTGCTTGAACTGGAACGCCACCGAGCCTTCGGTGCCCATGTTGCCGCCGTACTTGCTGAACGCGTGGCGCACCTCGGCCACGGTGCGCACGCGGTTGTCGGTCATGCAGTCGACGATGATCGCCGCGCCGCCGATGCCGTAGCCCTCGTAGCGGATCTCCTCGTAGCTCACGCCCTCGAGGTTGCCGGTGGCCTTGTCGATGTTCTTCTTGACGGTGTCGGCCGGCATGTTCGCGGCCTTGGCTTTCTCGACGGCCAGGCGCAGACGCGGGTTCATCGCCAGATCCCCGCCGCCCTGGCGTGCGGCGACGGTGATCTCGCGAATCACCCTTGTCCAGATCTTGCCGCGCTTCTCGTCCTGCCGGCCCTTGCGGTGCTGGATGTTGGCCCACTTCGAATGACCGGCCATGAGGCGTCCTCGTTTGCGGCCCGGCTTGGCGCCGGGCGGCGATGTTGTTCGATAGACTGCAATTTTACTTGGGCCACGCGGCCCGCCCGGGAGCACACGAATGGCCGAGCCGATCCTGATCGCCACGCATGTTGTCGCGGGTCAAGAAACCATCGAGTGCTTCCTGCTGCCGGCACTGGCGAATCGCCACGGCCTGATCACCGGCGCCACCGGCACCGGCAAGACCATCACGCTGCAGACGCTGGCCGAGAACTTCAGCCGCCTGGGCGTGCCGGTGTTCATGGCCGACGTGAAGGGCGACCTGACCGGCATCACGCAGGCCGGCCAGCCGGGCGCGAAGCTGCTCGCGGTGCTGAAGGAGCGCGGCATCGAGCCGCCGCCGTCGGTCGCCTGCCCGGCGACGCTGTGGGACGTGTTCGCGAATGACAAGAAGGCGGAGGGCCACCCGGTGCGCGCCACCGTCAGCGACATGGGCCCGCTGCTGCTGGCGCGCATGCTGGCGCTGAACGAGATCCAGCAGGGCGTGCTGCAGCTCGTCTTCAAGATCGCCGACGACAACGGCCTGCTGCTGCTCGACCTGAAGGACCTGCGCGCGATGCTGCAGTACGTCGGCGACAACGCCGCGCAGTTCCAGACCGAGTACGGCAACGTCAGCGCCGCCAGCATCGGCGCGATCCAGCGCGGCATCCTGCAGATCGACGAGCAGGGCGGCGACCGCTTCTTCGGCGAGCCGATGCTGAACATCGACGACTTCATGCAGACGGTGGACGGCAAAGGAGTGGTGAACATCCTCGCCGCCGACCAGCTGATGAACTCACCAAGGCTGTACGCGACCTTCCTGCTGTGGATGCTCAGCGAGCTGTTCGAGCGGCTGCCCGAGGTCGGCGACCTCGACCAGCCGAAGCTGGTGTTCTTCTTCGACGAGGCGCACCTGCTGTTCAAGGACGCGCCGACGGCGCTGGTCGAGCGCATCGAGTTGGTGGTGCGCCTGGTGCGCTCCAAGGGCGTGGGCGTCTACTTCGTGACGCAGAACCCGCTCGACATCCCCGACACCGTGCTCGCGCAGCTCGGCAACCGCGTGCAGCATGCGCTGC
>JAYSLR010000256.1:0-5356 GCA_043725365.1 Rhizobacter sp.
CGGCGCCGCGTTTGCCGTCGTTCATCCACATCTCGCCGAGCACGCGCATCGGTGGCAGGTGCGTGAAGCCGTCGGTGCGAAAACGCTGCACGCGGCCGCCCTCGTGGTCGACGCAGATCAGCAGATCGGGCCGGATCGACTTGATCTCGCTGGTCAGCTCGGTCAGCTGGAGCCGGTCGCGCCAGTTGCGGGCGAACAGGATCAGCCCGCCGGTCAGCGGGTGCTGCAGGCGGCGCCGGTCGTCGGCGTTCAGCGTGGTGCCGGCGATGTCGAGCACGACGGGGGCGTGTGGAGTCATGGTCATTCCCTGGTTTCGACGACGACGAAGCTCGCCGCGTAGTCGGTCTCGTCGGTCACGCTGACATGCGCCTGCAGGCTGCGCGCCTCGAACCACTGTGCGAGCTCGCCGTGCAGGCGGATCTGCGGCTTGCCGCTCGCCGCCTTGACGATCTCGCAGTCGCGCCAGCTCATCGGCATGCGCATGCCCAGACCGATCGCCTTCGAGAACGCCTCCTTCGCGGAGAAGCGCGTCGCGAGGTAGCTCACGCCGCGCGCCTCGACCCGGGCACGGCGCTGGCGGAACACTTCGATCTCGTGCGGACCGAGCACCTTCTCGGCGAAGCGCTCGCCGCGGCGCGCGAGCGTGGCCGCGATGCGGCGCACGTCGCAGATGTCGGTGCCGATCCCGAAGATCATGCGGGGCCGGCGGCCGCGTGGATGCAGCGCAGGTAGTCGCGCACCGTCTCGGTGTAGCCGAGTTCGAGCGCATCGGCGATCAGCGCATGGCCGATCGAGACCTCCTGCACGCCGGGCACGGCACGCAGGAAGTCACTCAGGTTGGCGCGGTTCAGGTCGTGGCCGGCGTTGATGCCCAGGCCTTCCCGGAGCGCGGCGCGTGCGGTCGCGGCGAAGACCGGCAGCACCGTCTGCGCGTCGCCGGCGAGGTGGGCGCGGGCGAAGCTTTCGGTGTAGAGCTCGACACGGTCGGCGTGCAGCGCACGCACCGCGGCCATCGCCTGCGGCAGCGGGTCCATGAAGAGGCTCACGCGCACGCCCAGCGCGCGCGCCTCGTCGATCAGCGGCGCCAGGCGCGGCGCGTCCTGCGGGAACTGCCAGCCGTGGTCGGAAGTGGACTGCTCGACGCTGTCGGGCACGAACGTGACCTGGTGGATCGGCAGGCTCTTCGCGGCCAGGTCGCGCACGAAGTCCATCAGGTTGTGAAACGGATTTCCCTCGATGTTGTATTCGGCCTGCGGCCACTGCTGCATCAGCTCGGCCAGCTCGTAGACGTCGTGGCCGCGGATATGGCGCTCGTCGGGTCGCGGGTGCACGGTGATGCCGTGCGCGCCGGCCTCGAGCGCGAAGCCGGCGGCGCGCAGCACGCTCGGGATGCCGAGGCTGCGCGTGTTGCGCAGCAGCGCGACCTTGTTGACGTTGACCGACAGCGCGGTGGCGCCACGCTGCGCATCGAGGCCGGTGGTGAGGAGCGGGTTCATGGGAGCGAATTCTCGGCGCAAATCGGGCGCAGGCGTGCGCTGACCGCTCGGAGCCTACAGGCTCTGCAGGTCGGCCATCGCCTGGCGCGTGCGCAGCGGCGCCCCGCCGAGCTGATGCTGGATCAGCGCACGCAGCGGCAGCTTCAGCGCGGCGAGGCAGGCGCGGCACGCCTGCTGCAGCGCGGCGAGGCTGCCATGTTCGAGCGCCGCCTGCAGGCCGGTGAGCGCCTCGCCGCTGAGCTCGCCATCGCGGCCGGGCGTCGCATCGGCCACGCCGGATTCCGGCAGCAATGCGTACCGTGCCGCGGCGCGCACCGGCTGTTGCGTCAGCGTCACCAGGCTCAGGTCGGGCAGCAGGCCGGTCTGCTGCAGCAGGCTCAGCTCGAACGCGCGCAGTGCGGCCTGCACGCGCGCCTCGTCGGCGGCGGCCAGCTCCGGCAGCGTCGCGGCGTAGGCATCGAACAGCGCGGCGTGCGGGTCGTGGCGCGCGAGCAGCTTCATCAGCAGCTCGTTCAGGTAGAAGCCGCTGAACAGCGCGGCACCCGTCAGCATCGCGGCGCCGCCGGCCCATTCGGCGCCGCGCAATGTCTGCACCTCGCTCGAGCCATCGTCGTGGGCCGGCGGCCTGCCGAGCGACACGTTCAGGCGCTGGAACGGCAGCAACACCCCGCGCAGCTGCGAGTACGGCCGCTTCGCCCCCTTTGCCGCCACCGCGAGCCGGCCCTGCTCGCGCGTGAACAGGTCGAGGATCAGGCTCGATTCGCTCCAGTCGTAGCGGTGCAGCACGTAGGCCGCCAGCGGCGCGGCGTGGCGGGGCGAGCGCGTCGCCATCCGCGAAACCTACTCGTAGCCGTAGGACCGCAGATGCGCTTCGTCGTCGGCCCAGCCCGAGCGCACCTTGACCCACAGCTCGAGGAACACCTTGGCATCCATCAGCGTCTCGAGCTCCTGGCGCGCCTCGGAGCCGATGCGCTTGAGGCGCTCGCCGCCGTTGCCGATCACCATGCCCTTGTGCGCGTCGCGCTCGACGACGATGCTGGCCGAGATGCGACGCAGGTTGCCCTCTTCCTCGAACTTGTCGATCACGACGGTCGAGGTATAGGGCAGCTCGTCGCCGGTCAGACGGAACAGTTTCTCGCGGATGATCTCGCTGGCGAGGAAGCGTTCGCTGCGGTCGGTCAGCGCGTCGGCGTCGTAGAACCAGGCCTGCACGGGCAGATAGGGCCGCACGATGCCGAGCAAGCGCTGCACATCGGCGTCCTTCTTCGCCGACAGCGGCACGAACTCGGCGAAGGCATGGCGCTCCTGCATGCCCTTCAGCCAGGGCGCGAGATCGGCGCGGCGCAGCACGGTGTCGAGCTTGTTGGCGATCAGGAACACCGGCTTGCCGGGCGGCATCAGCGCCAGCACCTTCGCGTCGTCCAGGCCGAAGCGACCGGCCTCGACGACGAACAGCACCACGTCGACGTCGCCGAGCACGCCGGTCACGGTGCGGTTCAACGTACGGTTCAGCGCCGCGCTGTGCTTGGTCTGGAAGCCGGGCGTGTCGACGAACACGAACTGCGCGCCGCCCTCTTCCAGCGACCCGACGGTGCGAATGCCGGTGATGCGGTGCCGCGTCGTCTGCGCCTTCGCCGAGGTGATGCTGACCTTCTGACCGACGAGCGCGTTCAGCAAGGTCGACTTGCCGACGTTCGGCCGCCCGACGATCGCGACCAGGCCGCAGCGCGGTGCCGGCGACTGCGTTGCGTCGGAGGGAGTGTCGGCGTCGGTGGCCATGCGGTTCAGGACTGGAGCGGGCCGCCGGGCTTGTCGCTGCGCTTCAGCGCGTCCAGCATGCGACGCGCGGCCTCCTGCTCGGCGACGCGGCGCGAGCGGCCGACGCCTCGCTCGACCAGGTTGAGCGCCGGCACCACGCACTCGACTTCGAAGGTCTGCGCGTGCGCCTGCCCACGCGTGGCAGCGATGCGATAGGTGGGCACCGGCAGGCGGCGCGCCTGCAGCCATTCCTGGAGTTCGGTCTTGGCGTCCTTGGACCAACTCGCCACGTCGGTCGTGGCGATGATCTCGCCGAACAGGCCGTCGACCACGGTGCGCGCGGCGTCGAAGCCGCCGTCGAGAAAGGTCGCGCCGATCAGGGCCTCGAGCGCATCAGCGAGGATGGAAGCGCGCTGCGCACCGCCGCCGCGGGCCTCGCCCTCGCCGAGCTTGAGCACGTCGGGCAGCGCCAGTTGCAGTGCGACCCGGTGCAGGCTTTCCTCACGCACCAGGTGGGCCCGCACGCGGGTCAGGTCGCCCTCGTCGGAGCCGGCGAAGCGCTCGAACAGCAGGCCCGAGATCACCAGGCTCCGCACCGCATCGCCGAGGAACTCGAGGCGCTCGTTGTGGTCGGCGCCGAAGCTGCGGTGCGTCAGCGCGCGGCTCAGCAGGCGTGCATCGTCGAAGTGGTGTGCGATGCGCCGCTGCAGGGCCTCGAGGCGGGTGTCCATCATCGATGCGGGAGCCTACTTCGAGCGCCCCTCGTACTTGATCAGCAGGTAGACCGGGCTCATCAGCTCGATCTCCTTGTCGTACGCGAAGCTGATCACGACCTTGTCGTTCTCTTTGGTGATCTTCAGATCCTTCGCGGAAATCGACGAGATCGAGTACTCGATGTCCTTGGTTCGCTCGAACGCGGCGCGGATCTCCGGCACGGTCTTGCCGCCCTCCTGCGCGATCTTGTTCACGGCCTTCTGGATCGTGAAGTACTCGTTCATCGTCGGCAGCACCTTCATTACGATCAAGGCGACGAAGCCGACCACGATGGCCCAGGCCAGCAGACCGAAGAGCGTGACGCCGCGCTGCCCCCACCGTGCCGATTGACGCTGAACCCTCATGCTCGAAGCTCCTGGCTGTGCGACCGGCCGATTCTCACTGGAACCCGCCGATGCGCTTCAAGTTGCCGAAATTCATCCAGACGAAGAATGCCTTGCCGACGATGTTTTCGTCGGGCACGAAACCCCAGAAACGTGAATCTTGCGAGTTGTCGCGGTTGTCGCCCATCATGAAGTAGTTTCCCGGCGGCACCTTGCAGGTCACGCCCTCGGCACTGTAACGACAGTTCTCCCGGAACGGGAAGGCGATTTTGTCCTCCGGGCCGTAGAACGGCTGGCTGCGCGGGTTCAGCAGGATCTTGTGCTCGACGTTGCCGAGCTTCTCGGTGAATTCGGGATAGTACTGGCGCTGATCCTCGTCATAGAAGCCCGGCGGCGGTACCTGTTCCATGGGCGCGGCGACGCCGTTGACGTACAGCTGCTGGTTGCGGAACGAGATCTCGTCCCCCGGCACGCCGACGACGCGCTTGATGTAGTCGACGCTGGTGTCCTTGGGGTAGCGGAACACCATCACGTCGCCGCGTTGCGGGTCGTGGTTCGCGATGATCTTCTTGTTGATCACCGGCAGGCGGATGCCGTAGTGGTACTTGTTCACCAGGATCAGGTCGCCGATCATCAGCGTCGGGATCATCGAGCCGCTCGGGATCTTGAACGGCTCGAACAGGAACGAGCGCAGCAGAAACACGACCAGGATCACCGGGAACAGGCCGGCCGTCCAGTCCAGCCACCAGGGCTGCGCGAGCAGCGTCTCGCGCGCCTGCGCGACGTTGTCGTCGACCTTGGTGATGCCTTGCTTCGCCAGCTTCTCGCGGCGCGCCCGATCCTGCTGCTCGAGCGTGGCCGCGGCCGCGGCGCGGCGCGGCGCGAACACGAAGCGCTCGGCCAGCCAGTAGACGAAGGTGACGACGGTCAGGATCAGCAGCAGCAGCGAGAAATTGCCGCTCCACTTGCCGAAGTACCAGCCACCGAGAAAAACTGCAAGCAGGC
>JAYSLR010000257.1:0-6017 GCA_043725365.1 Rhizobacter sp.
CGAGGTTGAACGACACCGTCACCGCCTGCAACTGGCCGGCGTGGTTCACCGAGGTCGGCCCGATCGTGCGCTCGACCGAGGTGAACGACGACAGCGGCACCAGCGTGCCGCCACTCGAGCGCACGTAGATGCCGCTGAACGCGCTCTCGTCCTGCTTGGCCTCGGGCGCGACTACCATGATGACCTGGTAGCTGTCGACGCTGGTGTAGATCGTCGACACCTGGCGCTCGCCGAACGCGCTGTACAGCGCGTTGCGCACCGCGTCGATCGACACGCCCAGCGTGTTGGCACGCTCCCGGTCGATCTTCAGCGAGGCCTGCAGGCCCTTGAGCTGCGAATCGCTGGTGACGTCGCGCAGCAGCGGGTCGCCGCGCATCGCGTCCTGCAGCCGCGACGCCCAGTCGTTCAGCTCGCCGGCCGTCACGCTCTGCAGGATGTACTGGTACTGGGCCTTGCTCTGGCGCCCGCCGAGCTGCAGGTTCTGGATCGGCCGCATGAACACCGTGATGCCGGGCACCTCGCGCAGCTTCTGGCGCAGGCCCTCGACGACCGCCTTCATCGGCGCACGCTCGCCGCGCGGCTTCAGGTTCAGGAAGAGGCGCCCGGTGTTCTGCGAGCCGTCGCCGCCGTTGAACGAGTTGACGCTCGCGACGTTCGGGTCGGCGCGGAAGATCTCCGCGACGCGCTCCTGCAGCTGCACCATCGCCGGGAACGAGGTGTCCTCGGCGGCCTCGGTGGTGACGCGGATCTGGCCGATGTCCTCTTCGGGGAAGAAGCCCTTCGGGATCGTCACGAACAGCCAGACCGTCGCAACGAGCGTCAGCAGCGCGACGCCACCGACGAACCCGCGATGCCGCAACGCCGCGTCCAGCGAGCGCGTGTAGCCGGCCAGCAGCGCATCGAAGCCGCGCTCGAACGCGCGCACGACGGCGCCGGGCGGCTTGCGATGCGCCTGGTCGCTCAGGAAGCGGCTCGCCATCATCGGCACCAGCGTCAGCGACACGAAGGCCGACGCGATGATCGCCAGCGACACCACCACCGCGAACTCGTGGAACAGCAGCCCGATCACCCCCGGCATGAAGAAGATCGGGATGAACACCGCGACCAGCGAGGTCGAGATCGACAGGATCGTGAAGCCCACTTCGCGCGAGCCGCGCAGCGCCGCCTGGAACGGCGGCACGCCCTCCTCGACATGCCGGATGATGTTCTCGAGCATCACGATCGCGTCGTCGACGACCAGGCCGACCGCCAGCGTCATGCCGAGCAGCGAGATGTTGTCCAGCGTGTAGCCGAACGCGGCCAGCAGCGCGATCGCGCCGAGCAGCGACACCGGCAGCGACAGCGTCGGGATCACGGTGGCCATGAAGCGCCGCAGGAATAGGAAGATCACCAGCACGACCAGCACGATCGTGCCGAACATCGTCAGCGTCACGTCGTGCAGCGCGGCGCGCACCGAGACCGACCGGTCGTTGACGAGCGACACGCGCACCGAATGCGGCAGCTGCGAGCGGAACCCCGGCAGCGCCGCACGCACCGCATCGACGACCTTCAAGGTGTTGGCATCGGGCTGCCGGAACACCGCGAGCGAGATCGAGCGCTCGCCGTCGAAGCTGGCGAAGGTCTTGACGGACTCGTAGCTGTCTTCGACCAACGCGACGTCGCGCAACCGCACCGGCGCGCCGCCGCGGTTGCTGACGATCAGCTCGGCGAACTCGGCGGCGTTGCGCAGCTGGCGGTTCGCCTGCAGCGTCAGCGTCTGCCGCGGTCCCTCGAGCGTGCCGACCGGCGTGTTGACGTTGGCCGCGGTGAGTGCGGCGCTGAGTTCGTCCAGCCCGATGTTGCGCGCCGCCAGCGCCTGCGGCTGCACGCGCACCCGCACCGCGAAGCGCTTGGCGCCGAAGATCGTGACCTGGGCCACGCCGTCCAGCGTCGACAGCGTCGGCGAGATCAGGTGCTCGGCGTAGTCGTTCAGCTCCGACAGGTTCAGCGACGGCGAGGTCAGCGCCATGAACAACACCGGGGCGTCGGCCGGGTTGACCTTGCGGTACGACGGCGGCGCGGTCATGTCCTGCGGCAGCGAGCGCTGGGCGCGCAGCAATGCCGCCTGCACATCGACCGAGGCGGCGTCGATGTCGCGGCCCTCGTCGAACTCCAGTGTCAGCGAGGTCGAGCCCAACGTGTTGCTCGAGCTGATGACGCTCAGGCCGGGGATCGTCGCGAACTGCTTCTCCAGCGGCAATGCGACCGACGTCGCCATCGTCTCCGGGCTCGCTCCCGGCAGGGCCGCGAACACGTTGATGACCGGCGTGTTGTAGCTCGGCAGCGCCGCGATCGGGATCTTGCCGTAGGCAATCACGCCGGCGACCACGATCGCGGCGTTGAGCAGCACCGTCAGTACGGGCCGCCGGATGAACAGCTCGGACAGGTTCAAGGCGCGACCCCGCCCGAGCCGCCGTTCGCGCCGCTCGCCGCGACCGCGCGCGCGCCACCGGCGCCGCTCGCCGCCCGCTCCACGACCGGCACGCCGGGGCGCAGGTTCTGCCGGCCGTCGAGGACGACGCGGTCGCCCGCGTCGATGCCGCGCACCGCCGCGTCCAGCCCGGCGGCATGGAGCAGCTCCACCGGCCGCGCCACCGCCTTGCCGCTCGCGTCGACGGTGTAGACCAGCGTGCCGCGCGGCCCCCGGATCACCGCGGCCTGCGGCACGACGATCGCGCCCTTCAGCGTGCTCGTGGCCAGGCGCACGTTGACGAACGCGCCCGGCCACAGCAGCTCGTTGGCGTTGTCGAACACCGCCTTGACCTTGACGGTGCCGGAGTTCGGATCGACGACGTTGTCGACGAACTGCAGCTTGCCGACGACCTCGCCGCGCCCCTCGGGCAGCACGGCCACGACCTTGCCGCCGCCCGCGCGCAGGGTCTGCAGCGCATCGTTCAGGTGGCGCTGCGGCAGGCCGAAGCTGACGGCGATCGGGTCGAGCTGCGTGATCGTCACGAGCGCCGCGGCACCGGGCTGCACGGTGCTGCCGGCGAACACGTTGATCGCGCCGGCCCGGCCCGCGGCCGGCGCGACGATGCGGTTGTACGACAGGCCGACCTGCGCGGCCGCGATCGCGGCAAGGTCGGCAGTCACGACCGCCTGTTGCGTGTCGACCAGCGTCTGGTTGGTGTCGACCGCGCCCTGCGAGATGAAGTTCTGCGCCAGCAGCTCGCGGCTGCGCTGCAGCTGGCGCCGTGCATCGGCCAGCGAGGCCTGGTCGCGCGCGAGCTGGGCCTTCGCCTTCGCGAGGTTGACCTCGTCGTTGCGTGCGTCCAGCGTGAACAGCAGCTGGCCGGCCTTGACGAACTGACCCTCGCGGATGTTGACCTGGGTGATCACGCTGCTGACCTGCGGGCGGATGTCGACGCTGTTCAGCGCGCTGATCGTTCCGGTGGCCTCGAGCATCACGTCGACATCCCGGGCCTGCGCCCGCACGCTGCTGATGCTGACCGCCGCGCCGGCGCCCGAGGCGGCCGCCGAAGGCGATGCCGCACCCGCGGCCGACGCCGCGCCGGTCGCGGGCTCCTTGCCGCAACCCGCTGCCGCGATCGCCGCCGCAACCGCCATCGTCCAACCGGTCGAGGCTCTGTTCATGGGGATCCCAAGTGGGCGTTCATTGCCGATTGCGAAGCTTTGTTGCCATCTGTGATTCTCGCCAATTGGCGACCGCGCCTCAACGCGTAACGACCCCACTCCCGTGGGGGCGCATCCGCGCGCCGGGCGCGCGCGGTTCAGCCGCGGCCGGTCGAGCCGAACCCGCCGGCGCCGCGATCCGAGGCGTCGAACTCGGCCACGACCCGAAAGCTCGCCTGCACCACCGGCACGATCACCAGCTGTGCGATGCGGTCCAGCGGCTGCACCGTGAACGCGGTCGCGCCGCGGTTCCAGCAGCTCACCATCACCGGCCCCTGGTAATCGGAGTCGATCAGACCGACCAGGTTGCCGAGTACGATGCCGTGCTTGTGGCCCAGGCCCGAGCGCGGCAGGATCATCGCCGCCAGGCCCGGGTCCTTGAGGTGAATCGCCAGGCCGGTCGGGATCAGCACCGCCTGGCCCGGCTCGATCACGAGCGGCGCCTCGGTGCAGGCGCGCAGGTCCAGCCCCGCGCTGCCCGGTGTCGCATAGGCCGGCAACTGCTCGGCCAGGCGCGGGTCGAGCAGCTTCAGGTCGATCGCCGTCACGTGCGCGCTCCGAGCCGAAGCGCGATCTCGGCGACGAGCGCGCGCGCCAGCGTCAGCTTGTCGGCCCGCGGCAGCTCGCGCTCGCCGGCAGCGTCGACCAGCGTCAGCTTGTTGTCGTCCTGCCCGAAGGTCGCCGGGCCGAGGTTCGCGACGATCAGCGGCACGCCCTTGCGCGCCAGCTTCTCGCGCGCATGCTTCAGCAGGTCGTGGCTTTCCGCGGCGAAACCGACGCAGTACGGCGCCGGCTCCAGCCGCGCGATCGTCGCCAGGATGTCGGGGTTCTCGGTCAGCTCGAAGCTGGGCGGCGTCTTCGCCCCGGGCTGCTTCTTGATCTTGTGGTCGTTGAACGCGGCCGGCCGCCAGTCGGCGACCGCGGCGGTCGCGACGAACACGTCGTTCGACGGCGCCGCGCCCGTCGCCGCATCGAACATCTGGCGCGCGGTGATCACGTCGACGCGCGTCACGCCGCGCGGCGTCGGCAGGTGCACCGGACCGGCGACCAGCGTGACTGCCGCGCCCGCCTCCGCGGCCGCGCGCGCGATCGCGAAACCCATCTTGCCGCTCGACCGATTGGTCAGGCCGCGCACCGGGTCGATCGGCTCGAAGGTCGGGCCGGCGGTGATCAGCACGCGCCGGCCGGCCAGCAGCTTGGGCTGGAAGAACGCGACCAGCTCGGCGAGCAGTTCGGTCGGCTCGAGCATGCGGCCGTCGCCGACCTCGCCGCAGGCCTGGTCGCCGCTGCCGGGGCCGAGGATCGTCGTGCCGTCGGCACGCAGCTGCGCCAGGTTGCGCTGCGTCGCCGGGTGCGCCCACATCTCGCGGTTCATCGCCGGCGCCACCAGCAGCGGGCAGCGTTCGATCGGCCGCGCCAGGCACATCAGGCTCAGCAGGTCGCAGGCACCGCCCTGCGCCAGCCTGGCCATCAGGTCGGCGCTCGCCGGCGCGACGACGATCGCATCGGCCTCGCGCGTCAGATTGATGTGCGCCATGTTGTTCGGCTCGCGCGCGTCCCATTGGCTCGTGAACACCGGGCGGTTCGACAGCGCCTGCAGGGTCACCGGCGTGATGAACTGTTCGGCCGCCTCGGTCATCACGACCTGCACGGTCGCGCCGGCCTTGACCAGTTCGCGCGCGAAGTCGGCGGCCTTGTAGCAGGCGATGCCGCCGGACAGGCCGAGCACGATGTGCTTGCCGGCGAGATCGAGCGGCTGGTGCATCGGCGCGTTCAAAGGGCGGTCCAGACGCGCGACATGTCGTGCAGGTTGAACAGCACCCGCACCGCCTTGCCATAGACCTCTTGGTGCGGCAGGAAGCCCCAGACGCGCGAATCGGACGAGTTGTCGCGGTTGTCGCCCATCATCAGGTACTCGCCGGCCGGCACCGTGCATTGCCACGCGGTCGGGCTCTCGACGACGCAGGCGCTGCCCATGCCGCTGGGCGCGAGGCGGCCCATCACGAACGGGTTGACCTTGACGGTGCGGCTGTTGCCGGCGCTGGTCTCGTCCAGCAGCCACTGGCCGCGATCCTCGGGCGCGACATTCGCGCCGACGCCCTCGCTGACGACCTTGGCGTCGAACGGCGCACCGTTGACACTGACCACGCCGCCGTCGAAGCGCACCACGTCGCCGGGCAGGCCGATCAGCCGCTTCACATAGAACTCCGACACGTCCAGCGGGTAGCGGAACACGACCACGTCGCCGCGCTTCGGCTGGCCGAACTCGATCGCGGTGTTCGTGAACGGCAGCCGTGGCCCGTAGGCGAGGTGGTCGACGAGCAGGTAGTCGCCGACCCGCAGCG
>JAYSLR010000258.1:0-3695 GCA_043725365.1 Rhizobacter sp.
GCCTCGAACACGCGCGTCTCGCCGCCCTTGATGCCCTCGCGCTCGATCAAGAGCACCACGACGAGATCGACACCGTCGCGGTGCGCGCCCTCGGGCGTCGGCCGGCCGATGCCGTCGGTCGTGTCGATGCGGAACTGATGCGCTTCGACGTACCAGCGCCGCGCACCCTTCAATGCGCTGCAACGCGCGCTCAGCGCGGCGAGCAGCCGCGCCCAGACCGGCTGCGCGACCACGTCGGCGCGCATCGGCTCGAACCAGCGCTCGAGACCGCCATGCAGCGCGTTGTACTCGACCGGTTGCCAATGCGCGCGGTGCGGCACCTGCTGCACCGCATCGGCGTCGACGACGAAGCACGAGTGGCGCCGCCGCCGGTAGCGCCCGCCGTCGCGCAAGTGGCCATCGGGCGGCAGGTCGTTCCACGACGGGCGCAACGCGTCGAGTTCGGCGGCGCTGGCGTGCGCCAGTTCGCGCAGCCCGGCGGCGCTCAGCACGGCATGGCCGCGATCGCGCAGCGCGGTGTCGAGTTGCGCCGGAGCGGTCAGCGGCGGGATCAGCAGGGTCGTCATGCCCTCCATGATGCCGTGACTTGCGGCCGCCGCCCTGTGCCGTGCGGCGCGAAGTCTTGTGCTTCAATTCCGGCTTCGTCTTCGACCGGGCCGCCGACTTGCCTTCGATCCGCTCCTTGCTGCGGCAGCTCGCATGCCTGCTCACCGCCAGCGTCGCCCTGCAGGTCTTGGCCCAGGACGCCACCACCCCTGTCGCGCCGGCACCGAGCGACCAGGGCCTGAAGGAGACCTCGGTCGCCGCGACCGCGTTCGTACGCGGCGCGCCGGTGCCGGCCTGGGCCGACCTGCTGCCGCTGCCGCCGGCGCTGCCGGCCACGACGAGCGTGCCGCCGCCGATCACGGTGCGGCTTGAGGACACGCACCTGCTGGCGGGCGACACACCCGTGGCGCTCGTCAACGTCGCGCAGCAGGTCAACGACACCGCCGCGCTCGGCCGGATCGGGCAGATCTCGCTGCGCTTCATCCCCCCTTACCAGCGCCTGCTGCTGCACAAGGTCGCGATCCTGCGCGGCGAGCAGGTCATCGACCACACCGCGAGCGCGCCGGTGCGTTTCCTGCAGCGCGAGGCGAGTCTGGAGCAAGGCGTGTACAGCGGCGTGATCACCGCGAGCCTGCTGCTGCCGGACGTGCGCGTCGGCGACACGCTGCTGCTGCAGTACTCGATCGAGGGTGCGAACCCGATCTTCGGCAACCGCTACGTGCAGGGCGTGCCGTGGCAGCGGCCCGTGCCGGTGCAACTGCGCCGTGTCACGCTGAACACACCCGAGGCGCGCGCGATCCAGTGGAAGTGGATCGGCGACGGCGCGGCGTCGGCGAGCGAGCCGACGATCACGACACAGGCCGGCATGCGCCGCCTGCGCTTCGAGGAACGCGACCTGCCGGCTGTCGAGCTCGAGCCCATGCAGCCGCGTGGCGCCGTGCCGCTGCACTGGCTGCAGTTCAGCGAGTTCGCCGACTGGGCCGAGGTCGCGCGCTGGGCCGACACACTGTTTCCGATCGACACGTCGCTCCCGCCCGAGCTCACGCCGCTGCTGCAGCGGCTGCAGGCCTTGCCCTCGCGCGCCGAGCAGGCCTCGCAGGCGCTGCAATGGGTGCAAGCCGAGATCCGCTATGTCTCGGTCTCGCTCGGCGAGAGCTCGCACCGGCCGCACGCGCCCGCCGAGGTGCTGCGCAACCGCTACGGCGATTGCAAGGACAAGTCCTTCCTGCTGATGCGCATCCTGCAAACGCTGGGCATCCCGGCGCGCGCGGTGCTGGCCTCGCTGAGCGCGCCGCAGGGTCCGGGCCGGCTGCTGGCCTCGCCGCTCGCGTTCGATCACGTTGTCGTGCAGGCGCGCATCGACGACCGCGACTTCTACCTCGACCCGACCCGCCTGGGCCAGCGCGGGCCGCTCGACCGCATGGGCCAGGGCCTCGAGGAAGCAAGCGTGCTCGTCGTCGACGGCCGCGAGACCAGCGCGCTCACCGTCGTGCGCTCGCCGAACCGGCGCGAGATCTTCCACAACGAGCTGAGCGAGAAGTTTCGCCTCGACGCCTTCGGCGACGACGGCGAGCTCGACACGCAGCAGCAGTTCAGCGGCCTGGCCGCCGAAACGCTGCGCCTGACGATCGCGCGCTTCGACGCCGCGCGCCTGCAGCGCGCGGTGCTGACCGGACTCGAGCGCCGCTATCCCGGCATCACGATCGTCGGCACGCCCACCGTGCGCGACGACACCGAGCACAACCGCGTCACGATCAGCGCCCGCTTCAAGGTGCCGAAGCTGGCGAACTCGATCGACGGCAACTGGGTCATGCGCTTCCTGCCCGGCAACCTGCAGGGCGCGATCGCGTTGCCGCCATCGCCGGCGCGCCGCTTTGCGCTCGCGCTGCCGGCGTTCCCGGTGACGCTCGTCTACCGGGTCGAGATGCAGTGGCCGGCCAGCGTCAGCGCGGTGCTCGACCCGAGCACACAGCGGGTCGGCAACGCCGCCTTCAACGCCGAGGTGACGCGCAGTTTCCGCGGCAACGTCTCGAAGGCCTCGTTGCGCTTCGAGCCGCTGACGCCAAGCGTCGCCGCGAAGGACGTGCCGGCGATGATCGCCGACGTCCGAACGATGGAGCGCTACCTCGGCGGTGCGATGGTCGTCGCCCGCAACCAGGTGAAGGACGGCGGCTTCCTGGGCATCGGCCGCAAGACGATGCAGGACCAGCTGCACGCGCGCGCCGAGGCGGCCGTCGCGCGCAGCAGCAAGGCGATTGCCGGCGGCCAGCTCGGCGGCGACGACCTGGCGCAATCGCTGTGCCTGCGTGCCGACGCGCAGGCCGAGCTCGGCAACACTGCGCAGGCGCTGAAGGACGCGCAGGAAGCGGTGCGCCAGGCACCTTCGCTCGGCAGCGCGTGGTTCTGCCAGGGCAACGCGAACTGGTCGCGCGGCGAATTCATGGCCGCCGCGAGCGACTACGGCCGCGCGCTCGCGCTCGGCCACAGCGCCGCCGACACCTTCTACCGCCGCGGCCAGGCGCGCTTCTTCGAAGGCAAACTGGAGCAGGCTGCCGACGATTTCGCGCGGGCCGCCGCCGATCGGCCCGACGCCACCGACAAACTCTACGCACTGCTGTGGCAGGCCTGGACGCTGCAGCGCCTGGGCCGCGCGCTGCCGCCCGCGCTGCTCGCGGCGGCCGGCGCCGAGCCCGCCGAGGCCTGGCCGCGCCCCGCGCTGGCGATGTTTGCCGGTCGCCTCACACCCGAGCAGTTGCTCGAGCAGATCGAGCGCAAGGTCGGCGACGAGCGCGAACTCGCGCTCGCCGAGGCTTGGTTCTACATCGGCGAATACCGGCTGAACGCGAAACAGCCCGACGCGGCGCGCGACGCGTTCGAGAAGGCACGCGCCCTGGGCATCGTGCGCAGCGTCGAGCATGCCGCGGCAGGCTTCGAGCTGCAGCGGCTCCCGGCCGCAAAGCCGTAGCGGACGTGCCTCTTCACGCGCGCTGCGTGGCGAGAGGGAGCGTTGTCGCTTCGACGTGCTCGACACCGAGCCTGGCGCGAACCACCGGTTCCAAGCGGAAGAGAAGCCCGCGTCAGGGCGCGGCGGCCCGCACCCGCACGCGCGCGCCGGCCAGGCCGACCACCTGGCCCGCGCGGATCTTGCA